>JBFHTA010000198.1:0-7364 GCA_041590855.1 Pseudomonadales bacterium | reverse complement strand
CGAAAATCCTGTACTTGGATACCGGAAGCCGAAGGGCGCTTAATAATGCCCAACATTTCGTATTTATTAAGTGTCATCAATGGGATGGGCAGATTTTCCGGGTGATTCTTCAGGTTGGTCAGTGAGCAATTAAACAGGTTGGTAATCTTGGTTAAGGCAATGTCGTGACCCAGAATCAGTTCTGCACGGCGATTGGCTGAGATCACGGTGCCTTGCTCATCAAACACAATCATTCCAGACCAGGCGCTGTCGATGTTATCCAGATTGGCGTTGAAGGTCAGAATAAAGTGATTCCGATGGAATGCGCTCATGATCAGGCGGTTTTCCACCGATTGCGACATCAGTTTTACCAGCCCGAATGTGTGGGCGTGTGGCAGGTAAGCGTCACTTGAAACATCCAATACGCCAATAATTTCTTTGTTGGAATTAAGGATCGGAGCGGCCGAACCAATCATAAAGCGATTGGCTCTTAGGAAATGTTCATCCTTGGCAACCTGAACGGCACTGCCCGTGGCTAATACGGTACCGATGGCGTTAGTACCGTTGTAGCGTTCGGCCCAGCTGACGCCTTGTGTGAAAAAATCCTTCATGTTGCGATTCAGGAAGCGCTGATCGCCCCAACTGTCGAGCAACTGACCTTGATTATCCGTTAATACAATCAGGCATTGGGTGTTTGAGAGGATGTTCTCGTAGTAGGGCAGGACTTCGTCGTTGGTCGTAGTGACCAGGGTTTGATGTTCTTCCACCACGGAGCTGAATTCTCCTTGAGTCAGCTTCTGTAAATAGGGGGTAGTATGGTGCTCCAACCCGTATTTTCGACAACGGTGCCAGGAGCTTTTAATTAACTCGTCTTGCTCCTGCTGTGGTGGAAATCCCTGCATCCTTGCTCTCTTCATCAATCATTGAGGCGCATCTTAGCGCGTTAGAAACTGTTCATATTAACTGTTCAAAAGTGTTCAAAGTCAACAGTCAGGGTGTTCAATGGTGACGGTGAAAGGTGTTCATTGTATTGTTCAGGATAAATTTATATGAGTTTTAAAATTAATAAAATCAATTGGTTATGTGTAATTCGTAAGTGTTTCTTCCTAATCTGGCATTCGAATTGCTCTTGTCAGCCCCCATGTGGATTCTCTTTCGCTTGCTACGACATACTTGTTAGGCAAGTGCAGTGTAAAACGTAAGTTCATAAAGACATGAGTCCGTTAAGACGTGTGTTTATTAAGTCAATAATAAGAAAGGACAGTTGAATGTCGCTGACTTTAGAAAATGTGAGCAGTGTGGTGGATGGCGTAACGCACATCTATGACACCAATCTCACGTTGGAACCGGGTTCCTTTAATGTACTGCTGGGCAGAACGTTGGCGGGTAAGACTTCGCTGATGCGGTTGATGGCCGGACTGGATCGACCCAGCACAGGCAGAGTGTTGATGAACAGCGTGGATGTGACCGGAGTGCCGGTTCAGAAGCGTAATATTTCGATGGTGTATCAGCAGTTTATCAATTACCCAAACCTTACCGTGTGGGAAAACATTGCTTCGCCGTTGCGATTGGCCAAAGTAAAACCGGCGGAGATTACCCGCCGTGTGAAAGAAGTGGCTGAGTTGTTACATATCGAACAGCATCTTGAAAAGTTACCGATGGCGTTATCAGGTGGCCAACAACAGCGTACTGCCATGGCCAGGGCGTTGGTAAAAGATGCCAGCCTGGTGTTGTTCGATGAACCCCTGGTGAATCTGGATTACAAATTGCGTGAAGAGTTAAGACAGGAACTGCGTAGCCTGTTTAAGGCGCGCAATACCATTGCCGTGTATGCGACGACGGAACCCAATGAAGCATTGGCGTTGGGTGGTACAACTACCTTGTTGCACGAAGGGCATGTGATTCAAACCGGGCCTGCGTCAGAGGTGTATCGTAATCCGGCCAATGTGGAGGCTGCAGAACTGTTCAGCGAACCGCCCATAAACCTGGTGGATGGCCGAATTACTGAAAGTCAGGTGTTTATCAGTGATGCCGTGCATTTCCCATTGGTGCAAGAGCTTCAGGATCTGCCACCAGGGGATTATAAGTTTGGCATTCGACCCAACCATATCGGTTTGGTGCCGCAAAATGACGATGATTTGGAACTGGCGGTGACCGTTGAATTGTCTGAGATCAGCGGTTCGGAATCCTTCCTTCATGTTCGTAATAAACACTTCCCGTTGGTGATGCAGTTATCTGGCGTCTATGAATTCCATACCGATACCGACGTGAATGTTTATCTGCCTGCGCATCGTTTGTTTGTGTTTGATATGCAGGGCAAATTGATCAAGGCGCCTTCGCCTGTTGTGGGAGGAATTCATCATGGCTGAGATTCATCTGAAATCACTGGCGCACAGTTACAGTAAGAACCCGAATGGGCCGGAAGACTACGCCATTCGTGAAATGAACCATGTCTGGGAGCACGGTAAAGCCTACGCGTTGCTTGGCCCGTCAGGGTGTGGCAAGAGTACCTTGCTGAACATCATTTCCGGATTATTGTCGCCATCTGGTGGTGAAATTCTGTTTGATAATGTACCGGTTAACGACATACCACCCGAAGACAGAAACATCGCTCAGGTGTTTCAGTTTCCAGTGGTGTATGACTCCATGACGGTATTTGATAACTTGGCGTTTCCGCTTCGTAATCAAAAAGTGCCAGAGCCGAAGGTCATCGCGAAGGTCAACGAGATTGCTGAAATTTTGGAACTGCAAAACGTTCTGAAGAAAAAAGCCAAGAACCTGACTGCCGATGAGAAACAAAAAGTATCGATGGGACGTGGCCTGGTTCGGGATAACGTGTCGGCGATTCTGTTTGATGAACCGCTGACTGTGATCGACCCGCATCTAAAGTGGAAGCTGCGTCGTAAACTCAAGCAAATTCATGAACAATTTAACATCACCATGGTGTATGTGACCCACGATCAGTTGGAAGCATCGACCTTTGCTGACCAGATTGCAGTGATGTACAACGGCCAAATTGTTCAGTTCGGCACCCCTCGTGAGTTGTTTGAACGACCAAATCACACCTTTGTCGGGTATTTCATTGGTAGCCCGGGTATGAATATCACTGAGGTTCGCCGCAGCCCTGAAGGTGTGTTCTTCGGCGGGATCGATCTGCCCTTATCTTCCGGCCTTAACCAGCTATTGCAGGCCGCTTCTTCGAATAACGTAAAGATCGGTATTCGCCCAGAGTTTGTTCAGGTATCGCATGAACCCACCGACGGTGCTTATCAGTGTGAGGTGCTGTTTGAAGAGGACTTAGGGACGTATAAGGTGTTGGCGTTGCAACTGGGGGATTGGGAAATCAAAGCGATTCTGGAAGAGAATGCAGTGTCTCCGACGAAAACCGCATACGTTACCTTCCCGGCCCAATGGTTGAAACTCTACATCGACGACTACTTGGTAGAGGAGGTCGAGTGATGAGAAAAGTAGAAAATAACAAAGCCTGGTGGCTGGTGATGCCAGTCTTTTTATTAGTGGCCTTCTCTGCGATTGTTCCGTTGATGACCGTAGTGAATTATTCGGTTCAGGACATTTTTGATCAGAATACGGCCTATTTTGTGGGCGTTGAGTGGTATCGGGAAATTTTAACTGACACCCGACTGCACGACTCTCTATTGCGTCAATTTCTGTTTTCTTTTGCCGTTCTGGCTATCGAGATTCCCCTTGGTATTTGCATTGCCTTGATGATGCCAACCAAAGGAAAGATGGCTTCGGTATGCTTGATTCTGGTGGCCATTCCTTTGCTGATTCCCTGGAATGTGGTGGGCACCATTTGGCAAATCTTTGGTCGGGCAGACATTGGATTATTCGGTTCTGCTCTGACGGGGTTAGGATTGGATTATAACTACGCCTCTGATCCGGCGGATGCCTGGGCGACCGTGTTGTTGATGGACGTTTGGCATTGGACTCCGTTGGTGGCCTTGCTGTGTTACTCCGGCTTGCGAGCCATTCCTGAAGCCTTTTACCAGGCGGCGCGAATTGACCGTGCTTCCAAATGGGCGATCTTCCGCCACATTCAATTGCCTAAGTTGAAGAATGTCTTGGTGATCGCGGTGTTATTGCGCTTTATGGACAGCTTTATGATTTATACCGAACCGTTCGTTCTGACCGGCGGTGGCCCGGGTAATTCCACCACCTTCCTGAGTCAGACCTTGACCAAAATGGCCATTGGTCAATTTGATCTGGGGCCAGCGGCGGCATTCTCATTAATCTATTTCTTGATTGTGTTACTTGTCTCCTGGTTGTTCTTCACAACGATCAGCCACATGGATAAAGACAGCAAAGGAGGCCAGCATGGAAATGACGCGTAAGAAGGCGTTGGGTATTACGCTTTATATCCTGTTTATATTGGTTCCGATTTATTGGCTGTTGAACATGTCGTTCAAGAGCAATGAAGAAATCCTGGGGGGCTTATCACTGTGGCCAGCGGAATTTACGCTGGAAAACTACGCGGTGATTTTCACCGACCCGACCTGGTATACCGGTTACTTTAATTCAATGATTTACGTGACCATGAACGTCATCATTACCTTGATGGTGGCTTTACCGGCGGCTTATGCGTTCAGTCGTTATAAGTTTTTGGGCGACAAACAGATGTTCTTCTGGTTATTGACTAACCGAATGGCACCGCCAGCGGTTTTCCTGTTGCCTTTCTTCCAGTTGTATTCCTCGGTGGGCTTATTTGATACCCACATCGCAGTAGCGCTCGCGCACTGCCTGTTTAATGTGCCTTTGGCTGTGTGGATACTTGAAGGCTTTATGTCCGGTGTACCGCGTGAGATTGATGAAACTGCGTACATTGATGGTTACAGCTTTCCAAGATTCTTTGTTCGTATCTTCTTACCCATGATTCGTTCCGGCATCGGTGTTACGGCCTTCTTTACGTTCATGTTCTCATGGGTGGAATTGCTGTTGGCCCGAACTCTAACTTCGGTTGAAGCCAAACCGATTGCTGCCATTATGACCCGAACCATCGGGGCTACAGGCATTGATTGGGGCGTGCTGGCTGCCGCCGGGGTGCTGACCATCATCCCAGGATTATTGGTGATCTGGTTTGTACGTAATCACGTGGCAAAAGGCTTTGCGCTCGGACGCGTATAGGGTATTCAGCCGACGGGGCGATGTGCTTTCCGTCGGGCCGAAACAGGAGTGAAAATATGATTAGTTGGATGGCATGGACTCAAACCACGGCAATCTTTTTCAGTGTGATTGCGTTGATGTTGGTTTGTATGACCATTTACGAAATTAAGGTTCCGAGCACGGAACGTAAAGGTTTTCTACCCATCGAGACCTCACGGGGGGATCGATTGTTTATTGGGCTTCTAAGCAGCGCATTTATCCACTTGGTGTTTGTGGGGGTAAGTGAGATCAGCTTATGGATTCCGCTGGCAATCTCGGTGGTATGGGTAGGAATTGTACTTCGTTGGGGGTGATTCTCATGCGTAGGGGTATATGCGCATGAGCACTCTCGCGAAGGCATGTTATCGTCTGGATAAGACAGTACGGACGCTAAACGAGCCAGTTTTAACAAAGCTGGTCGACGCGAAACTAGAGATAGCTATAAGAGGCTAGACATGAAAATAAATACAACAATAACTAAGGGAATCGCACTCAGTGCTGCCATTGCTTTTTCTGCAATGGGCAATACTGTGTACGCCGACCAATACTCTGATGCGTCTAAAAAGTGGCTAGGTGAAGAATTCACTCAGTCCAGCATCAGCAAGGATGAACAAATGAAAGAACTGGCATGGTTCACGGAAGCGTCTAAGCCGTTTCGTGGTATGACCATCAATGTTGTTTCTGAAACCATTGCGACTCATGAGTACGAGTCCAAAGTATTAGCTAAGGCCTTTGAAGAAATCACAGGCATTAAAGTGAATCATGACCTGATCCAGGAAGGCGACGTAGTTGAGAAACTGCAAACCCAGATGCAATCCGGTCGCAGCATTTATGATGCGTACATCAATGATTCCGACTTGATCGGCACGCACTTCCGTTACGGTAAAGTGGTACCGATTTCTGACATGATCAAGAACGAAGCAAAAGATCTGACGTTACCGACCTTGGATCTGGACGATTTCATTGGTTTGGAATTCACCACCGGCCCGGATGGAAAAATCTATCAGCTTCCTGATCAGCAGTTCGCTAACCTTTACTGGTTCCGTGCAGACTGGTTCGCACGCGCAGACCTGAAGGCCCAGTTTAAAAATATCTATGGCTATGAGTTGGGTGTTCCTAAAAACTGGTCTGCTTATGAAGACATTGCTGAATTTTTCACTAAGCATGTAAAAGAAATTGATGGTCAGCCTGTGTATGGCCACATGGATTACGGTAAAAAAGACCCTTCACTGGGTTGGCGTTTCACCGATGCCTGGTTCTCCATGGCGGGAGCAGGCGACAAGAGCTTACCTAACGGCTTCCCGGTAGATGAGTGGGGCATTCGTGTTGAAGGCTGTCAGCCAGTGGGTTCCAGTGTAGAACGTGGTGGCGCGACCAATGGTCCGGCAGCAGTTTACGCAACCACTAAATACGTGGACTGGCTTCGTCAGTATGCACCGCCAGAAGCACAAGGCATGACTTTCTCTGAAGCAGGCCCGGTTCCGGCACAAGGTGGTATCGCGCAACAGATCTTCTGGTACACCGCATTTACTTCCAGCATGACCAAAGAAGGTTTGCCGGTTGTAAACGAAGACGGCACTCCAAAGTGGCGTATGGCGCCTTCACCGAAAGGGCCATACTGGGAAGAAGGCATGAAGCTGGGTTATCAGGATGCAGGTGCTTGGACGTTCCTAAACTCAACGCCTGAGAAAAACCGTCTTGCGGCTTGGTTGTATGCGCAGTTCACCGTGTCTAAAACCGTATCTCTTAAGAAAACTTTGGTTGGCTTGACGCCGATTCGTGAGTCGGACATCAACTCTCAAGCGATGACGGATGCAGCGCCTAAGCTAGGTGGTTTGGTTGAGTTTTATCGTAGCCCTGCCCGTAAGCAGTGGACTCCTACCGGTACCAACGTACCTGACTATCCAAAACTGGCTCAACTTTGGTGGCAGTATATTGCGGAAGCGGCAAGTGGTGAATCAACGCCACAAGAAGCCTTGGATGGCCTGGCAAAAGCCCAGGACAAAGTATTGAAGCGTTTAGAGCGTTCTAAAGTGCAGGGCGACTGTGGTCCTAAGCTGAATCCTAAGCGTGATGCGGAATACTGGTTGTCTAAAGAAGGTTCACCGAAAGCGAAGTTGTCGAACGAAAAACCTCAAGGTGAAACGGTGCCTTACGAGCAACTATTGCAAAGCTGGCAAGTGTCTAGCTTGGACTAATCGTCCGTAAAGAATAAGGTAATCTGT
>JBFHTA010000197.1:0-7383 GCA_041590855.1 Pseudomonadales bacterium | reverse complement strand
CAGCCGGTAAAGGCGGCGGGTTCAGCGGATTCTGGCGATACAATCGAACGGGATGAAGGCACATGCGTTTAATTTCTTCAGGCGTACGAGCCAGATAGACATCCTGCTTTCCGACCCCGTTGAGTGTTAGCGCTGTTCTCCAGATAAAAGGCCCCAAAGTACTGAACAGAAGTTCCGCCGCTCCGGGAATGTTAAACAGATACACATACCACGAAAATGCACCTTGTTTTAATGCTGCTGCCCACTGTGACGGGCGAAGTGAAAACAAGCTGCGTTTTGCCCAATCCAGCATCAACGCTAAATGAGGGCCTGACATGCTGGTGTAAGACAACACCCGGCTGCGGTAATAAGGATCACAAATAAACGACCAGCCAATCACTGATCCCCAATCATGACCTATTAAATGAACCAGCCCTTCTGTTCCAACGGTGCCATCAATCACCGCTGAGATATCTGCTAATAAATGATCGATATGATACGAGTTTCTTTGTCCGGACCATGTGGATTGCCCCACCCCGCGCATATCAAACGTGACCAACGCATATTCATCTTTAAGATCGGCAATCTGGTGATCCCAGGTTTTTTGGCAATCCGGAAAGCCATGAAGGAACAACAAGGTAGGTTTACCCGGATTAGGCCAATAGGTCACCGCCAACTCAACATCCCGACTTTGTACCATAAAGTGTTTCGAACTCATATCTGCCTCCTACGCTGCCTGGAACTCATCAACCAGATTCAAGCTACGTCGGTGAGGTACCTCCTCATCCAACCAGTAAGCAGTGTTTTCTGTAATCACTAAAATCTCTTCAAACTTGGCCCCCACCTGACCGTCTTTAGTAGCCAAGTGCGGTTCAATGGCCCACGCGCCCGGAAGCGGAGGATGATCCGATTCTTTCAGATCATTCCAATAAGGCGAAGATTGACGCATCACTCCCTTGATTAACCCGGGCACCAACCACTGTAACTGACGAGCACTGAAACCAAACAGAGACACCCTGTCATAAAACGCGGTATTGGTTTTGGTGACACGATGCCCTAATACACGCCTTGGGTAGACTTGATGCGCATTTCGTAATCCGGCATCTGCGATGATTTGATCCACCCCACGGTAAACCTCCACAAAGGTGCTCTCTGCCAAGGTAGCACTCAGAATGTAATTACGAATTTCACTTAACGTGTTATGAAGTCGGGCCAGCTCAGGCAATTCTGCACCATAAGCAAAGCTGTAACCTATGTCGGCGGTATAACCTGCCACAGTCGGTGCGGTATCAAGAATCACCGGCATCCCCTTTTCCAGTTTCCGATCGGTCGGAAAGAAATGGAAGTTCGACCAGAAACCGGTAAACGCTGTGCGATCCCCAAACCATGCAAAGGGTTTGTGAAGATAACTATCAACTCCCCGCTCGTCCAAATAGTCTTTAATAAGCCCAGCGGCCTGTTTTTCGGTAATGCCTTCGTAAAGTTGTTTCTCTACCGCCTGAACCGATTCGTAGGCCAAACGCTGAACTTCCTTAAAGCGATTCAGCTCATAATCGGTATAGTCTGCTAGTTTCTGCATAAGTACTGTCTCCTCTTACGTTCATATCTCTTGGGCGATATGCCGATCTCACTTAAACCGCTGCGGTTGCTCGAATCGCCGCCGGAGACTGACTTAAATAATCAAGTGCTTGCTGCGTGTCTGCTTCAAGTACGGGATCGTAATCACGGCGTAAATAGGCAGCTCCGCTGACCACTAAACTCAGTAATGAAGGCAATCGATTTCCCTTTGCTTTTGCTTGCCAGGTTCGCCAGAAATACCGCCCAAGTAAGGCAGGCTTCTTATCTTTAAACGCCGAATCCTGTTGCATCAGGCGCACAGCACTCCACGACCACAAGCCAATGATTCCCAACATGGCCACCAATAATTGCGGATAACGCATGTAGTATTGCCCGCCAACATGTCGATACACATCAAACGCCACGCTGCGATGCTCGATTTCTTCTGCGGCGTGCCAACGTAGAATATCCAGAATGACGGCATCCGCTTTTGCCTGATCCCAGCTTTGATTTTCCAGCGCATACTTTCCTAACACACAAGTGAAGTGCTCCACCGCTGCGATAAAGCCCAGCCGTTCCACCAACCAACGACGCTCCATCGACTTAGGCAACACCAGACCAAACGGTTTATCTGCAAGCACCGAGCTGAAAATCCATTGAACCAGCGACACTACTTGGCTGGTGTCCATTTGATGTTGATTCAGAAACTCCAAAATACCCGCATCATGTGCCCGCGCATGGGTTGCCTCCTGCCGGATAAATCCTTTTACGTCTTCCTTTAATTTGTCATTGGTGATTAAAGGCAAGGCTTTGTTGTATAAGCGACAAAAAAAGAACTCTCCGGCAGGTAAGATGGTATGAATGACACTGATAAAGTGGCTGGTGAACGGATCATCCGGAATCCAATGCAACGGCGACTGAGAAAAATCAAACTCGACTTTACGTTGAATCAATGGCACTTCGGTTTTAGAAACGACGTCTGACATCCTGCTTCCCCTTTTAAAAGAAATGGCGACTCTTTTTCATTCTTTATGAAGCCATGCGGGGTTGCTGATCAGAACTTGCCAATAATTTGTCATTTTTGGCCAACCTGTCGTGGGGGGGAATACGCAGACAAACGCCACCCAAACACGCCATTTATTAATGGCACATAAACTATAGTAACATCCAATCTATGTTTCGATTTTCGCCCAGAGATAAAGTCATTGACTTAAAATACTTCCCGCCTTTGTTGGAGATGGCCACCAATCAAGGGGTGGCCTTGCCTTTGCTGCTTGAGGGCACGCAATTAAGCCGAGCAGAGCTGTCTCTGGATGATCACAAAATCAGTGCAGCACAAGCCAATGCCCTGCTCAATAACATTGCACAGTATTGCCCCCCACTCACTGCATTAGACTATGGTGCCTGCCTGAATCTGAGTGCATTTGGCGTAGTCGGGTTTGCAGCGTTAAGCAGCCCCACTGCACGAGACGCCATTAGCATTGCACACCGATATATGCCGGTAGTATTGCCACTACTCTCCATCAATGTGCATGAACAAGGGCATTGGGCCTACATAAAGCTGGATATCACCTACCCATTAGATTCAGACGCAGAACGCATTCTGTTGGGAACCGCGCTTTCCAGCCTCTACACCATGGCCAGTTTTGTGCTTCAAGAGAACTTACCCAGATTGCAACTGCATACCCGACGGCCGGAACTGCCCTATTACCAGACCTTCCTTGAAGGCTTAAACGTCGATTACCATGGGGATTGCTAACACAACCAGATTGTTATTCCTGTCTCTGCCCTGGACCAAGCCATGCCTCTGGCCAATCAAGGGGCATTCAATAGTAGCCTGAAACAATGCGACGATTTGTTGGAAGCTCTGCCGACCCTAGACCGAAGTTTAAGCGCAGGCATTCAAAAGCGATTGCTCTATCAGGAAGAAGAACTGCCACTCACCCAGGAACAAGTCGCGCAAGAACTCTTTATGAGTGTGCGTACCATGCACCGACTACTACAACGGGAAGGCACCAACTTTCGTGAAATTGCCAACGAAGCCATTGCCATTCGGGCCAAACGATTATTGGAAGGCAGTCAACTCTCCGTCAGCCAGATTGCGCTCGAGCTGGGCTACAGCGATTTGGCCAATTTCAGCCGGGCATTTCGTCGTCAGGTAGGTGTGACGCCCTCGCATTATCGGCAGGCGTTAAAGCCTGACAAGTTCTGAACCCTGGCTCACTCCGCCCCTAAAACAGCCCGTATACTCAGCCTCTATCCTCAAACAGTCCATTTCCTACAGTATTTTCCGGATATCTCCGGCAAAACCATCAGCTTGAACTACACTAAACCGTGAGAGCCCTATACAAGGATGAGGCTCGGTCAGCGTTTGTCCGGTCTTAGCTGCAGTCGACTCAGTTATCGTGGCCATTTCGTTGTTGGTCATCTCTCAGCCGCCAAATAACTACCGCTTTGATCCGTGATTCCGAGGGGAGCCCCTGCTAACGTTCGCAGAGATAGAACAGACAGGTTCAGAGGCACCCGAGCTCGTCCAAGTAAGGTGGTGAAAGATGAGCAATAATTATTTTGGCAAATTAAGTACCCGACTGTTCTCCCCGTTAGTACTTATTCTTGTCGTCGTATTCATTGTGCTATTCACGTACGTCCCCCACGTAACCAAAGAACATGCCATTGCGTCTGCCATCAGTTCGGCAGAAAGCACGGTTCAACAATATAAAACCATTCGCGGTTATTACACCAAGAACATCATTAAAAAAGTGCTTCCGGTAGAGGGCATCCGGCCGCATTACGATCATAAAGGTCAGGATGGCGTCGTGCCATTACCCGCAACCTTTATTCATGACTTGAGTTCCGAGTTTTCTAAAAACAACATTATTACACTCAAGCTCTACAGCCCTTTTCCGTTCCCTAATCGAAAGAATCGTCAGCTGGACACCTTTGGTGAACAAGCATGGGATCAACTCAATAAAGACCCAAAACACACCTTTTCCAGTGTTGAAAACATAAAAGGTAAAGAGGTTGTACGGGTGGCCCTGGCCGACACCATGGCGGCCCAAGGATGTGTAGACTGTCATAACTCCCACCCGGACACCCCAAAAACCGGTTGGAAGCTGAACGACGTGAGAGGTATATTGGAAGTGCAAGTGCCCATCGACGAACAACTGGCCAATGCCGCAAACCTCAATGGCCAGATTGCAGCCATTATCGTCATTGTGCTTGGCGGTACTGTCGGCTTGCTCTTCTTCATGTTCAGAAAACTCATTTCTGAACGACTACGCAAAGTGAAAACAGCCTTGATGGACATTGCTGAAGGTGAAGGCAACCTGGATCAACGCCTGGATCGTCAGTCCAGGGATGAAATTGGTGATATCACCCGCGCCTTTAATCACTTTATGGATCGCCTGTCTACCACAATGAAACAAATCAAATCGCAGGTGACAGAGCTCACCCAAAACACCGAAGACATGGAGCGGATCACCCAGCAAACCCAAGACGACTCATCAAAACAACGGCAAGTCACGGAACACGTCGCCCACGCCATGAACGACATGGCCAGTGCTACACAAGCGATGAACAGTATTGCCTCGGACACCGCCCAGAGTTCCATTGAGACACAAAAACAAACCAGCCTTGGCAGCAAGACGGTGGAAGAAAACCTAAACTCGGTTCAAGACTTTGCAGATGAAATGGAAAAAGTCGCTGAAGTCGTTGCAACACTCGAAGCCGACAGCCAAAACATCGGGGGCGTATTAGACGTGATCCGGGGCATTGCAGAACAAACCAACCTGCTCGCACTGAACGCAGCCATTGAAGCTGCCCGAGCCGGAGAACAAGGCCGGGGCTTTGCGGTCGTCGCAGATGAAGTACGAACCCTGGCTAGCCGCACTCAGGAATCCACTGAAGAAATCAATAAGATGATCGAACAACTGCAACAAGGTGCACTGAATGCCGTCAGTACCATCGATAAAGGCAAACAAAGCCTGAAAACCAGCAAAGAAAAAGCCATGGAAACCAATGAAATGATTGAAAACGTCAGTCAGGCCATCGAAGGCATTCAAGCGCAAAACATCCAATTGTCAGAAGCAGCAGGTAAACAGGCTGAGATCAGCGACGAAATAAACAGCGGCATCGACAACATCAAAGAGGTATCTCACAAAACCAATGAAAACACCGAACAACTTCTAGAATTGGCCTTACGGATCAATAAATCCGTCAACCAAATCAACGCACAATTGCAACGGTTTGTGCAGGAGTAGAATTATGGGTCTGAACGAAATAAATGGATTTTTATACCTATGACCTTATGGAGAGGTTGAATCTTCATAGGCATTAGTTATTAGTTCAGACCCAATACTGCACCAATTAAAGCTAGCTCAACAACACTATGCGCTGAATTTATTATTGTCAGCTTTGAAGGTGTACGAGCAAAGCCATTGTAATAACCTAATGATGTGACAGTAAAGACAGCTGCTATTACTACCCCAAAAAGTGCCCCGCTTATAACACCAGACACATCTGCTGCAGACATAAGAAAAGCGATAAATATTGTTTTTGTTAACCCTGAAACGAGAGATATAGCAAAAGCCCCACCAAGCCCTTCGGTATTATCGGCTTCCTCTTTAGTGAAGCCTAGAGCATTTGCCCATGCTTCACCAAAAACTGCCCAGTGATACCAAGCAAAACCAAGTACGTAGCTTGCAATCGTCGCAACGGCTACAGCGATGTAGTTTATATTTTGTACCTCTGCTATGAAGTTCATGTGATGTCCTTATTCTGTTTTGACAATCCTATCAAGGCTTTAGAAAACACAGCCTACTTTATTAAACTCTGGGTGTTTCTATAGCCTGAACGCTCGGCGCAGCGGCGAACGAATGCGAGTCCAGCCCCGGGTGTTTTTCTGAGGTGATGCAAGTTGGCCAGGTTATGTGAAACGCCTAGAATGAACTCCGCTACCGAACACTGAGCACATGCCTTATTAGCCTTGTAATTCTTCACATGCTTCTACTTTTTCTGGCACCATATTTGAGAGCCTTTCCACAAATTCTCTTGCTGTTCTTTTAGCGGACTCAACATTTGGAACATTGTTTGGGACCAGCTCCACAATCTTATCGTAAGCCGAAGATTCCAAACCTAAAACCTCCGAACTTTTTCCAATAATTAGATAAGACGGAACTAGCACCGAAACATCGTCTCCAGCATAACTAATGGCTAATTTGGCACTAGAAATAGCACTGTAGAAATCACAATTAATGAACTGCTGCGTCGCTAATTCCTTTTCCTCTTCTCCAGACTTATTACTACAACCTACAATTAGTAAAGATAGACACAAAGATACTAATAACTTCATTATTTTTTCCTTAAAATGGCATGATATTCCGTGATTGTACACATAAGACTTTGCTAGCGGGTCCAGCAAGGGAGTCTTTTCCCGAGGGAATTCACCAACCTCAAAATTCACTCAAACGGCTCAAACAACTGACAGCCACTTCGCAACTTGTTATGTGTTGTATGTATAAAATTGCCATGAGCTTTTATTTGTTGGCAATGACTCATAAAGACCTTGCGCAACTTTGTTATTTGGTGCCGTAACCCATTGCAAACGAACAGCTCCTTTTTTTCCGGCAAACGACCGACAATGCTCAATAAGCTGTTTGCCAATACCACTATTTCGTGCCTCTGGAACAGTATATAGGTCGTTAAGAACAGCTACCTTTGAGGCAATTGTACTTGAATAAGAAAAGTACACTGTTGCAAATGCCACCGCGTTACCATCTTGGCGATATACGAATAAACAGCCTGCATCAGATTCTTGATTGAATTGAGAGAAGAAATGCTCGTTTTTTG
>JBFHTA010000196.1:0-7402 GCA_041590855.1 Pseudomonadales bacterium | reverse complement strand
TCGCCGTAAGTAATCAGCACCACATCCTGTTGCGACCAATGATTTTGAAAGGCCACAGGTTCGGTTAATTCGTAGGCTTTTTCATTCAGCCCCATGGCCGAAATCAGCGCTTCGGCAATGCCAGCGTAATCCGTGACGCCTTCCACCTCGCGATAGATAAACTCGAGCTGGCTTTCCAGTCGCTGACGCAATTGTTCCAACACTTCCGACATTAGGAACCCTCCGGCGTTAGCCCATGAACTCTTCGTTGTCTTTTTCCACCGCCTCTTTCAAGCGTTCAAATACATCCGGCATGGCGCTGACGACTCGGTTCCAGCTTGGAATGAACGGACGCTCCATCGGGCGTTCCAGGAAGTGCTGACCGGCCTTCATAATGTTTTCGGCAAACATTTCCACGGCTTTTTCTTCGGTGTGAATGTCCAGTTTCAGGCCATTCATCACGGCATCGTTGTGGTAGGTTTCCACAAAGTCCAAGGCGATCCGGTAATAGGTGGCCTTCAATGAACGGAAGGTTTCTGTGGTGAAGGTTTCCCCTTGGGTGGCCAGTTTACGGAACACGGCTTTGGTGATGTCGATGGACATTTTCGAGAGCCCGCCCTGATCATTGCCCAGCGATAAATCCTGATGTTTATGATCGTAGGTTTTGGCGATATCCACCTGACACAAGCGGTTGTGGGCGTAGTTACGGTACATTTCTGACAGCACCCCAATCTCCAACCCCCAGTCGCTCGGAATACGAATGTCGTTAAGTACGTCTCTGCGGAAGGAGAACTCACCCGCCAATGGGTAACGGAAGCTGTCCATGTATTCGATGTAGTCCCGATAGCCCACCACACGCTTCAGGGAACGTAGCAAAGGCGTTACCAACAAACGCGACACCCGGCCATTGATTTTTCCATCAGCGACCCGCGCGTAATACCCCTTACAAAATTCATAGTTGAACCTTGGATTCGCGACCGGATAGATCAATCGTGCCAGTAACTCGCGGTTATAGGTAAGAATATCGCAATCGTGCAAGGCCACCGATTCCGCTCTGCCCGATGCCAGGGTATAGCCCATACAATACCAAACGTTTCGGCCTTTACCCAGTTCGCGTGGGGCCACCCCTAATTCGTTCAGTTCGGCATCCAAGGCTTTCAAACGAGGCCCATCGTTCCATAACACCCGGTGATGCTGAGGCAATTCATTAAAGAATTTCAACGCATGTCGGTATTGAGCTTCGTCCGCACGATCCAGACCAATCACAATTTCCGACAGATAAGGCACGTCTTTCAGGTGACTGATGATGTTCGGTAGCGCTTCGCCTTCCAGTTCTGAAAACAGCGATGGAAGGATCAACGACATAGGGCGGCTCTTTGAGAACTCCACCAGCTCTGCTTCGAGATCTTCGTGTGTCCGTTCCGATAAATTATGTAAGGTGGTGATAATTCCGTTTTGATAAAAATCTGCCATAACAACCTCAATTCCTAATGTGTTCTTCTCGCTGGTTCATGCACTGTTCCGTGACTAAAGAAATCGAACCCGCGACGCCGTTATTCGTTAAACGTTAATGCCCGACCCGAAAGCCCAAATATCGGCTGATGGTGTCTGCCCAGCCCTCCGGCCCGGTTTGATGACTTCGAATCACCGTTTGAGAGGTTCGCAATTCGGGCGGATGCTTGGTTGGCGAGCGAATGATGATGGGCTGGTCACTGGCTTCCAGCATCGCCAAATCGTTGTGGCTATCGCCCAGCGCTATGGTGTGAATCGGACGCTCGGTATCGCGCGCCTGATAGAAGGCTTTCAGCCACTCCACCGCTTTACCCTTGTCGCAGCCGGTGCTCAGGTGCATAAAGCGGCCGCCTTCGACGATCCAGATGCCGTCTTCCAATAAGCGTTGCTTAAATGCTTCGCGGGTTTCTTCATCACCCAACCAGAGTACGGGTTCGCTGAATTCGCGTTCATTGGCCAATTCAGCCGCCTTTCGGGAAAGCCCGGTGAATTTCTGTATGCCTTCAATGCCCAAAGTGGTGAAGGTGGCAAAGGCTCCGGGAAACTCTGCGCTCAGGGTTTTCAACAGTTCTTGCCAATAACTCCTGGGAGGTGCAAAGGATTGCACCCAGTATTCCTGCAGATCGTCGGTTCCGTCCGGACGATCACTGAAAAAACTTTTAGGGATAAAAACCGCTGCCCCGTTTTCAACCACAAACGGGTGTGGATTATTCAGTTGTTGTCGAAGTTCCAGCAATTCCGCACGGGTTTTACTGGTCACGGGAATCACCGGAATACGGGCTTCTTCCAGAATGTGTAGGATCGATACGGCAGGCTGAAAATCGTACGAATTATGATCGAGTAAGGTGCCGTCCAGATCCGTAAAAATCAGCACTTGGTTCTCTGCCCGAAGTACTTTGCCTCTCGATGATACCTTCCCTACAGAAGACGCCTTATTTATCGATGCTTCTTTGTCTCTCGACAAGGCTTCACCTTCCATTGGCAGCGCCCCCATAGCCGATGCCTTCCCCTTGAATGACTCTGTCACACTTGCTCTCCTTCTAGGTGGGAGAATGTATTTCTGCTGAGACACGATTGAATTTGACGCTGATCGGATAACGACCACACCACATCCGCCCAGTCGGGCAAAGTCGTCAGCAGTTGTTCGGTAATACGTTGATAGAATTGAATAAAGCGCTGGATTTCGGCACTCGACATCACACCAGAGGCATCCACCTTTTTTTGAGTTTGAGCCCATTGAGCCAAGCGCGCCTGCAGTTTTTGTTCTTGTTCCAACCGCCATTGATAGACACAATCAAACGACGGAGCTTTCAGCATCAGCCAGCAATCCATCAGCGCATACAAGGGCTCGTATTCAGTTTTCAGTACTTCATTTACATGGCTTCGCCATTGGCCTTGCTCGTCCTGTTTGGCTTCTAACTCATTGACGGGTGAGATTAACGCATCTGGCGACTGATGACGTGCGCCCCAACACCAGCCTTCGAGAATAATGATGTCCTGAGGCTCTGAAATCACCGTCCACTCAGACGCCGCCACTCGATCATCCGCAGCCTTATTGAACCTTGGGACGTTAATTGACGAGTTAAGAGCGGCCCCCATGGATAACTCGGTCAACACCTGAGTCATCAGTTTTGTATCGTGGGTACCCGGAACACCTCGGGTTTCAAATAACGGATGCACCGACTTGGCCAAGCGTTGACGCTCAGCTTTGGTGAGATAGAAATCATCCAGCGATATCGCCAGCGCACGCTTACCTTGTGCCTCAAACCAGCTAACCAGAAAATCCGCCAAGGTAGACTTACCCGAGCCCTGGCAACCGTTCAAGGCCACAACATACGGCGCTTGCTTTAAACCTTGCAGTGCCAGAATGTGCTGTGCCACCGGCTCAAAATGACGGCTCGCACTGTTAGCGTAGCTCTCAGGTAACTGATGCTCTGCTAAAAACGTCTGATACATGTCCTTTGCGTCGCTCATAAACGGCCCACATTCAAGATAACTCTTTAAATGTAGTTCAGCAGGATGTGTACCAACTCCGGCCAGCCCTTAGCTCATCGGGTTTTTCAACAAAACAGGATGAAAGAATCAGAGAAAGGAGGGTTTTAACGCACCAGAATAGAGCGCCGTATAATTTGGTAAACTTGGGGGATTAGAAATACAGCGCACTGTTTTAGAACAAAAAAGTCACCACCGATTAAGGGGACTAATCCAATCACTATTGCCATCTTTACACTAAAGCCATCTGAAGATACTTTAGCCACCACAAGCCACTTCACATCAACGGGAATATTAATGACCAACTTCACTCTTCGCCCAGCAAGAGAGCAAGATTTAGAACGATGCTTTGAAATTGAAACAGTATCTTATGCTGGGGACGAAGCGGCCAGTAAAGAAAAGATTCTTAAACGCATACGCATGTATCCGGAAGGTTTTTTGGTTTTGGAAAACGAAAAAGAAATCATCGGATTCATCAATTCCGGTGCAACGCATAAGGTCGAGCTATCGGACGAAGAGTTTAAGGAACTGATCGGTCATGACCCAAATGGCCCCTGCATCGTCATTATGTCGGTGGTTGTCCACCCGGACTACCAGGGCCAAGGCATGGCGGGCTTGCTAATGACACACTTCATACAAGCCATGAAAGAGCTGGGTAAAAAGGAAATCCATCTCATTTGCCAGACCGAATTGATTGATATGTACGCCAAGTATGGGTTTGTGCATCTTGGCGAATCAGACTCGGATCACGGCGGATTAAGCTGGCACGAGATGTCGCTGGTGTTGAAATCAGTAGAATGAATAAAACAATCTAAATTTTAGAAACCTAGAAAAAGTCAGCCAAAGATGAAAGACACAGACAATGTTACCCAGTGGATTATTTGCATTTTTTCTATCATAGGAGCCTTTGTATCCTGCGGCATAGGCGGTGCACTACTTGCCGGACTATTCGATGTTTGGGAGCTTCCTATAGCAGGGTTTTGTGCAGCGTTTGCAGTTGTTTCTATGACCTATATTGCGGCCCCTAGCAACAACCGATTCTTTGCGTCATTCGCTCTAGTTTCAGGAGGAGTATTTGCCTGGCTGATTCTAGAGCCCTCATCTTACCCAGAATCCTATGAGGCCTTAGCTTATCAACCGACGCACATGCCATTGCTAAGTACTTTATTGGGCGGAGTTATTGCCTACCTTATATGCATCATGCCAAGCATCGTATTCAGAAAAACAAAATTAACAGGTTCAGAATCGGAATAGTATTAAACCAAACGAATTCCTGTTTTTTCAATCTTAATCAACTGCTGTTTATAGAGGGTGCCAATCGCCTGCTTATAGGCGTTTTTGCTGCATTTGAAAACACGCTTAATGGCTTCTGGTGAGCTTTTATCACTGAGCGCGATAAAGCCATTTTCTTCTTTCAGTTTTTGAAGCACTTCGCCCGCTAGACCTTCCACTTTGGCAAAGCCAATCGGTCGTAAACTGATTTCCAGTTTCTTATCGTCACGTACTCGCTTGATGTAAGCCTGGCGAGTCTCGCCACGCTTTAAGGATTCAAACAAGTCACTGGTGTATATCAACCCCCAATGGGTGCCGTTAACGATCACTTTCAGCCCCAGGTCGGATCGCTCGGCCGAAACAATGGTCACTTCCTCGCCTTTCTTGAAACGGTTTTCTTCGTCACTGTCTTGCAGGAAACGATCAATTTTGGAAGAAGCGACGATACGGTCATAGTCGTCCAGATACACTCGCACTAACGCTTGACGGCCTTTCTGCAAGGTTTGTTTTTGCTCGCTGAACGGCACAAAAAGATCCTTCGGTAATCCCCAATCCAGAAAGCAACCATGACGGCTTTCATCCACCACATTCAAGTAAGCAAATTCACCCACCTGAACTTTTGGCGTTTCTGTGGTGGCTATCAGTCGATCTTCGCTGTCACAGTAAATAAAAACTCTAAGCACATCGCCTACTTGCTCATCACCTTGCAGATACTGTTTAGGCAACAGGATTTCCCCATAACGACCGCCATCCAACTGCAATCCACGTGGAAGTTGACTTACGACGGTTAGTTCATTGTATCGGCCGATCTGGATCATGACAGTGCTCACTCTTTAATTGAGCCTGCATTATAGCGAAGGGAAAGAGTGCACTAAAGCAATCAATGAAAAAGCCCCATACCACTGTGTGGTATGGGGCAAACGTAAGTAAGTGCAGTTACTTAATATTGGCCAAGGTTCTGATATCAGAACTTACTAAATTAGAACTTAGCACTTACCCATAACCAGCCTTTGTCGGTATCGACCTTACCAGCTTCACTGTCTCCGGCTGAGTACATGGCATATTTAATACCACCCGAGTAGTTTTCACTGAACTTCTTGGTTACCGACAGATCCAGTTCGCTGCCCAGATCATCAACCCCATTGGACTCTTCATCCGCTTCAAACTCGTGATAAACCGCTGCCAACTTAACGCCAGCTAAAGCGCCACTCACGGTTACGGACATGTCCACCAAACCTTGTTCCGGTGTTGCAAGGAATTGATCTGCCCAACCATTGAATTTGTGCAAGGTCGCTAATGGTGTGGAGAAGCCATACTCGCCATCATCTGACCCCAGCACTTCGTAGCCCAGCTTGGCGGTCACGCCTTTGAATTCAGCACCCGCTTCCAGGTTTAAGTAATCCGCATCTGCTTCAGCGTCACCCGCTTCCGCATCTTGCGTGGCATACTCTGCAGTATAAAGAGCACTCAAATCAGACGATATTTTGGCCTTACCGGCAAAACGCAGTCCGTATGTATCCAGTGCGTTGTCGGTATCAACATCAACTTCTAACAAATAAGCGTAAGCTGATAACTTACCGAACGGCGTTTGGTAACCCACATTCAATAAATGATCTTTGGAATTCACATCCGCTTCTTCAGCCAAGATACGATTTCGTTGATCGAGGAATGCATATTGGATGGACAAATCTTTAATCGGTGTGGCATTTAACGACACCGCATCAAAGGTCTGACGATCCTGACGCCAACCTACATGCCCTACAAAACGATGGTTATCCAAAGTCAGCACCTGGCGACCAAATTTGGTGGTTACATATTCGTTTTTATATTGGAGATACCCCTGATCCAGCTCGGTGGTTTCCGGGTCTGCAATCACTGAATACTCAGTGTTCTTACCCTGAGTGTTGTTGTAATCATCCATCCCTGCGACATTGCGGGAATCTTCAAATTCGATGACGCCAGAGAAACCACGAACATCGCCGGTTTTATAGCCCAATCTCGATCGTAAGGTCAGTGCATCAGCGTCTTTTAAATCGTTGTCCTGATCCACCATTTCATAGCGCAGTCGGAAGTCGCCATACGCCGTCCCGCCTTTCAGGGCTTCAGTGATCTCGCTTCCCAAGTCGGCCGATACGGTTGTGACCTGACCTGCAACCGCTGCCGCAACAGCAAGACCCAGTAGATTCAAACCTCGTGTTTTTGATTCACGTACTCTCAAGCTAGCTTTCTTCATATCGAACTCCAGTGATGTCCCTTTTGAGGCATCTTCTATCGTCATTTTTTGGAAGTAAGGAACC
The DNA here is from genome assembly GCA_041590855.1 of Pseudomonadales bacterium. Taxonomy (GTDB): domain Bacteria; phylum Pseudomonadota; class Gammaproteobacteria; order Pseudomonadales; family Litoribrevibacteraceae; genus Litoribrevibacter. The sequence continues at coordinate 350 of JBFHTA010000196.1, read as the reverse complement.
TCATCCTTTCCAGTGCACTACTCAACAACTGACCACTCTTAACCAATGCACATTAATTAGGTTCCGCAGATCGAATCCTACGCCTGCTGAGGGGGCAAATACTGACAGGGATCAATACCCGACTAAAGCCATCGGGTTTTAGACATTTCATTGATCTGTAACAAATAAGTCATATTTAGGGGGAGTCGGGAGTCGGGAGTCGGGAGTCGGGAGTCGGGAGTCGGGAGTCGGGAGTCGGGAGTTGGGAGTCGGGAGTTGGGAGTCGGGAGTCGGGAGTCGGGAGTCGGGAGTCGGGAGTCGGGAGTCGGGAGTCGGGAGTCGGGAGTCGGGAGTCGGGAGTCGGGAGTCGG
>JBFHTA010000195.1:0-7424 GCA_041590855.1 Pseudomonadales bacterium | reverse complement strand
CAGATTAAAGGGAGCGCTTTCAGCCACCATCTGGCCACTGTCTATGCGGGAGAAGTCGAGCACATCGTTAATCAGGCGCATTAGCATTTCAGCGGAACGTTCTATATTGACCAGAAATTTTCGAAGGTCTTCCGATTCTGCCCGATTGATTGCCAGTTGCGTCATCCCCCAAATACCATTCATTGGAGTACGAAGCTCATGGCTGATGTTTGCCAGGAAGTCACTTTTCGCCTGACTGGCCACCTCGGCTTTTTGAATGGCTTCGTTCAATTGCATGTTGGTTACGGTCAGTGCTTTGGTTCGTTCCTGAACCCGTTGTTCTAACTCCCGGTTGAGGTGTTTGAGGTCTTGCTGCATGGCCCTCATTTCAGTGATATCCAGGTACACAGCAACCGCAGCTATGATGTTCTTCTTGTTATCAAACACAGGCGCGGTATTAGCAATGACCCAACAGTAGTTTTTGTCGGGATATACAATCTTGATTTCCTGATTGATCACATGCTCTCCTTTATTCAGAGAGCGCATAATCGGCAAATCAGTAATGAATAATGGCGATTCTTTTTCGTCCAGAATCAGACAATGATCATCATCTCCGCCTAATATCTGTCCTTTTGTCACTCGGCGTATCCGGCTGGCGGATTCATTTACGATTTGAACCTTGCCCCGCTCACCATCCACCACCAGAATGCCCACCGGCGAGTTGGTTAAGGCCGCTTCCAATAATGCACTCACACGTTTAAGCTCGTTCTCGGCTTTCTTTCTGGCCCCGATGTCTCTCAGAATCGTTAAAATACAGGCTTCACCGTTTAAATGAATCAAACTCGACGAGGCTTCACATTCAACCACATCACCGGCTTTTGTCCGCACCTGCATTTCTGTACTGTTAACCGAGCCAATATCCACTAACTGCTTTAACAGGGTTTCACGTTTACTCGGATCTTCCCATATATCGAGAGCGACTGTGGTGCTGCCCACGGCCTCTTCCCGACAATAACCCAATATATGTTCAAACCCTTCATTAACATCAATGAGTTTCATATCGGAATAACGAACAATCAAAAACGCATCCGGGCTGGCGTGAAAGGTCAGCGCGTATTTTTCTTCAGATCGCTTAAATTTTTGTTCTGAGGCCGCAAGAAGCTCAATCTTTACATTGAGCCGTTGAATTCGGACATAAAAACTCCAGAGGAGCAAAACCGCTGCAAACAACGCAGTGAGTAACAAGATGACAACAGAAGACATGATCCCTCCAATTCTGTTGTAGTATCAAGATCTACCTTAAGATCGTTCAAGCTCAGGAAAGGCTCTGAATGATGCCCCCGCTGCACGTTGCCCTATCTGAAATTAGCCCTTTGTGAATCAATCCCTTATGAGTGTAGTTCAGTTTAATCTGTTGCGTATTCAGAAATACAGACTGTGATTTTTACACACTGCCATTTGTACACACTGTGATTTGTACGCACTGCCATTTGTACGCACTGCCATTTGTACGCACTGCCATTTGTACGCACTGCTACATGTTCGGTCCGCTATAGATCGTGATAAGCGCGATAACGTACTGCTCTTTGCATGGCTTTTTCGATTTGATCTTCACTCATCTGCTCCTCCAACACCAGCATTGCGGAACGGCCATCCGAAACACCCAGATAAGAAGAGAGGTTATAGTGCATGTGAGCATCCACCAGGCTTCTGACACTACCCCGGCCCGTGGCGTACATTTGCCCCAAACGGAAGTGCGCCATGCCGTAGCCGAGCTCTGCCGCTTTGCTGTAATAGACTTCAGCGCGTTTATAGTCTTTGCGAAGACGGTACTTTTCCGCTTCTTTATAGTGAGGCTCCCCCGCTGGCCCCTTGTTAACACTGTATTCCTTAATGGTTGAGGTCGCCGCCGGGACCGTCAAAGGCATCTGGTTCGCTGGCACTTTCTCGTAGTAAACAGGCCCTGAATACGCACGTTCTGATCCGGTGAGAAAAACACAAACCAGGGCGCTTAACACTGAACAAAAACGCAACAAAGAAAAAGAGTTAAGTGTAGTTGAAAACAAGCACTTCATCGCCAAATCTCCTCTTTAATTTACTTACAGCCCCAGTTAACAACAGACTAACCCCTTTATTTTCATAAAGATAGGAGATTCCGAAAGAAAAATTAAAATGAAAGAACCTTGATATTTGTCAATATATAACCCCTGTCTATACTGTTTAAAAAATAAGCACAAAAAATTATAAACGGACTTTGGGCTGAATGGGCTTGCAGGACAGGCAGCCGCCAATTTCAAGGATGAGCTGATTAACTGGGATCAGGGAGATACCTATGCTGTCAGCCGTATTGCGAGTTAAACATTTGATTGGCATTGTCGCCGGTTTGATGTTGCCTGTGGTTTCATTTGCTGCCTGGGAACTGAACATGCCCAAGGGCAAAACCCCCATCAGTGAAACCGTCTATGACCTGCACATGGTCATTTTCTACATCTGTGTAGTGATTGCCATCATCGTCTTTGGGGTGATGTTCTGGTCGATCTTTCATCACCGGAAATCCAAAGGTCACAAGCCCGCCAATTTCCACGAAAGTACCACCGTCGAGATTGTCTGGACAGCCATCCCGCTGATCATTCTGATTGTCATGGCCATTCCTGCTACTCAAGGGGTGTTCGCCATGTACAACACGGACGAGTCCGACCTGGACATTCAAGTCACCGGTTATCAATGGAAGTGGCGCTACCAATACATTGGCGAAGACATTGATTATTTCTCGGTACTGTCCACGCCAAAAGAGCAGATCGACAACCTGGAAGCCAAAGGCGAACACTATCTGTTGGAGGTGGATGAGCCATTAGTGGTGCCAGTACGTAAGAAAATTCGCTTTTTGTTGACCTCCAACGACGTTATTCATGCGTGGTGGGTTCCGGAACTTGCCGTGAAAAAAGACGCCATTCCCGGATTCATCAATGAGACCTGGACCAGCATCAACGAACCAGGCATCTACCGTGGCCAATGTGCCGAGCTGTGCGGTAAAGACCACGGTTTTATGCCCATTGTGGTGAAAGCAGTTGAAGAAGCAGAGTACCTCGATTGGCTGGCCGAGAAGAAACATCAGCGGGAATTGGCGCTGGCCAAAGCAGCCGCCGAGGCTGAACTCACCTGGGATCTAGATGAACTCATGACCAAAGGACAAGAGGTTTACCAGAAGAACTGCTTGGCTTGCCATCAGGATCAAGGCCAAGGTTTGCCTCCTGTCTTCCCTGCACTGAAAGGCAGCCCCCTCATTAAGGGTGACATTTCAGAACACATTCGGGTGGTGCTGCATGGTCGAACCGGCACAGCCATGGCCGCATACTCGGCACAGCTTTCCGATTCAGACATTGCCGCCGTCGTCACCTATGAACGAAATGCCTGGGGACAAAACACAGGCGAAACCGTACAACCATCAGCCGTCGCGGAATTGCGGTAATCCTTTCAGGGAGGAATTGTTATGAGCGATACCAGTACCATAGTTCAGAACGACACACAGGATGCACACGAACATCATCCGACGGGGCTGAGTCGTTGGCTGTTTACGACCAATCATAAAGAGATTGGTACGCTTTACCTGATCTTTAGTTTTGTCATGCTGTTCATTGGTGGCGGCATGGCCTTCGTGATCCGGGCCGAATTGTTCCAACCCGGTCTACAACTGATTGATCCTGAATTCTTTAATCAGATGACCACCATGCATGGTTTAATCATGGTGTTTGGTGTGGTTATGCCGGCGTTTGTTGGCTTGGCAAACTGGATGGTGCCATTAATGATTGGTGCACCGGACATGGCCTTACCCCGGATGAACAACTGGAGTTTCTGGATCATGCCTTTTGCCTTTGGCATGTTGCTGTCCAGCCTGTTTATGGATGGCGGCGGCCCGAACTTCGGATGGACCTTCTACGCGCCGCTTTCCACCACCTATGCCCCGCCAAGCACCACCTTCTTTATTTTCGGCGTTCACCTGATGGGCTTGTCGTCAATCATGGGGGCGATCAACATCATCACAACCATCATGAACATGCGCGCCCCCGGAATGACACTCATGAAGATGCCCATGTTCGTCTGGACCTGGTTAATCACCGCTTTCTTATTGATTGCCGTGATGCCGGTGTTGGCTGGCTGCGTCACCATGATGCTGATGGACATCCACTTTGGCACAAGCTTTTTTAACGCCGCTGGTGGCGGTGACCCTGTGATGTTCCAACACATTTTCTGGTTCTTCGGACATCCGGAAGTGTACATCATGATTCTTCCGGCTTTTGGTGTGGTATCCCAGATTATTCCTGCATTTTCCCGCAAAAAACTGTTTGGTTACCACTCCATGGTGTACGCCACCGCATCCATTGCCATTCTGTCATTCGTTGTCTGGGCACACCATATGTTCACCGTCGGATTGCCGTTGGCCGCTGAGCTCTTTTTCATGTATTCCACCATGCTGATTGCCGTCCCGACGGGCGTAAAAGTGTTTAACTGGGTATCGACCATGTTTAAAGGCTCCATGACCTTTGAAGCCCCCATGTTGTTTTCCGTAGCGTTCGTTGTGCTCTTCACCATCGGTGGTTTGTCCGGATTGATGTTGTCGATTGCTCCGGCTGACTTCCAATACCATGACACTTACTTTGTGGTGGCTCACTTCCACTACGTTCTGGTACCTGGGGCTATTTTCGGCATCATAGCCGCGACTTATTATTGGATTCCCAAGTGGTCCGGCTACATGTACAACGAAGGGCTGGCCAAGGTGCATTTCTGGTTGTCCTTTATTGGCCTGAATCTGACCTTCTTCCCTATGCACTTCCTCGGGTTAGCGGGCATGCCCCGCCGCATTCCTGACTATGCCTTGCAATTTGCCGACTTCAACATGGTGACCAGTATCGGTGCCTTTCTGTTCGGTACCACCCAGCTGCTGTTCCTCTACATCGTTATTCAGTGTGCACGAGGCAAAGGCGAGCCAGCACCACAAAAACCCTGGGAAGGAGCAGAAGGTCTGGAATGGACGGTTCCATCTCCCGCTCCGCTACACACCTTTGAACAGCCACCCAAGGTGGATTAATCATGAGACGGATCACAGGTCACACGCAGCAAACCGGGCAGATCAAACATCTGCCCGTCAAACTGGTTCTGGCAACCCTGCTGATGTTTGGTTTCGGGTTTGCCTTGGTGCCCCTTTATGATGTGTTTTGCGACATTACCGGCATTAACGGGAAGGGCTTTGAGCGGCAACCACTGACGTCAAATCAGCAAGGAATGCCACAACAGGGTGAGTCTCAAGAAGTAGCCACCCTAGAAAAAATAGAAGCCACCGGTACCAACAATCGGGCGAATACAGAGGCTCAAATTGACGCGGAAGCACAGAGCATCGAGCTTCCCGGGCGAAACATTCGAGTGCAGTTTATTGCTCAACCCCAGACCGGTTTTACGGGCGATTTCTATCCCCAAACAGTGCAACTGGAAGCGCATCTCAACCAGACGCTCACCACCGCCTATATCGCCCGAAACGCCACTGAGCACCCCTTATTGTTACAGGCCATTCCCAGTATTTCACCGTCCGAGGCGGCACCCTATGTCACCAAAATGGAGTGCTTCTGCTTCCAACAACAAACCCTGACTGCAGGTCAACAACGGGAAATGGGGCTAACCTTTTCGATCTCGAAGGATCTGCCGGAACACATTCACAAAGTGACCTTTTCCTATGCTTTATACCCAATGATTGATGAAACAAACAACGAACAAGCAAACGCGACTTCAGATGACACTGATGCGAATGACCTGATGCCAGGAGGTAACCGTCATGAGCCAAATATCTAATCACTCTTTACCCAATCCCCCCAATTACTACGTGCCACACCAGAGTAAGTGGCCAATCATCGCCACTGTGGCGGTCTTTTGTTTGCTTTATGGCATGGCGTCTGTGCTGCACAGCTCCCAGGTCGGGAAGATGAGCGCAATGCCTGGCTGGATTATGCTGGCCGGATTGGGGCTGACGGTGTACATGATCTACGGTTGGTTTTCCAACGTGGTTCAGGAAAGCCAACAAGGCTTATATTCGGCGCAACTGGATCGTTCCTTCCGTATGGGAATGGCCTGGTTTATTTTTTCGGAAGTCATGTTCTTTGCCGCTTTCTTTGGCGCACTCTTTTATGCCCGTGTCCTTTCCGTGCCCTGGTTAGGTGGCGAAGGCGACAAGGGCATCAGTAATCAACTCTGGCAAGGTTTCAGCGCTCATTGGCCACTGTTAACCAATCCCGATCCGGAGTTATTCCCTGGCCCCAGCGGCACCATTCCGGCCTGGCAAATTCCGTTTTTGAACACTGCGATTCTGGTGACTTCCAGCTTTACTGTGACCTTGGCGCACCACGCACTGAAAGAAGACAAGCGGCAACGTTGTATCCAGTGGCTGGCATTAACTGTGATGTTGGGCGTGATTTTCCTGGGGTTCCAACTGTATGAATATCAGCACGCGTATCGTGATCTGCAACTGACATTGTCATCCGGCATTTACGGCTCAACCTTCTTTATGTTGACCGGTTTCCACGGTGCCCACGTAACCATAGGCACCATTATGTTAGCGGTGATCTTGGTTCGTGTTACCAAAGGCCATTTCACTAAAGATAAGCATTTCGGATTCGAAGCATCGGCCTGGTATTGGCACTTTGTTGATGTGGTCTGGTTACTGCTGTTTACCTTTGTGTATGTGCTCTAACGCACATACACCGCTTTTTGAGTAAGTTTGAGTAAGAAAGACAGAAAGACAATTACCAATGATGACCGGTTTGATACCCAAGATAGAGGAAGATAAGCAATAACGTAATGGCACTGAGCAAAACCCGGAGCGCTAACCCTTTGAGTACTTTGTTGCCCGGTTGAGGGTGGCGCACCAGGTGCCAGAAAGACCAGAAGAGGCTGATCACAACCGCAAGGAGCATAACAACAATAATGAATTTAAAGATCATGGATTCCGACTCCGTCCGTACTCAATCTGATCACATGAGCGCGTCTTCGAATAAACGCGATTGGTCTATTGAGTGTAAAGCCTTTCGTTGTGATTGGCACCTTAGAATTGTGCCCAGTTTCTGGCTGATCATGATCATCATTATTTCAGTCACTTTTTCATTAGGCATCTGGCAACTGGAACGGAAAGCCCAGAAAACCGCAGAGCTCGAGCAGCAAACACAACAAATACCACCAAGAAAACTGACCGGCTATTTTGTCCCGCCCCGCCTGTTTTTAGACAATCAGACTCATCAAGGAAAAGTGGGCTATGAAATCATCGAAGGTTTTCAAACGAACACTCAAACCACACCCATACTCATTAACCGGGGCTGGATAGCGGCCCCGACGCGCAGATCAGAATTACCAGACATCCCTCAAATATCAGACAACTCATTAGAAAAGCCAGCGGTTAATCCACT
>JBFHTA010000194.1:0-7435 GCA_041590855.1 Pseudomonadales bacterium | reverse complement strand
TTGGAGAAGGTGTCTGTTCGTTCCAACGAACCCATTCTGATTACCGGGCCAACCGGGGCAGGGAAGTCGCAACTGGCTCAGCGGGTTTACGAACTCAGGAAGCAGCGAGGTAAGCTGTCTGGTCGTTTAGTTTCGGTGAATTGCGCAACCCTGCGTGGTGAAAATGCGATGTCGGCGTTGTTCGGCCATAAGAAAGGCGCGTTCACCGGTGCAACTACGGATCGACCGGGGTTACTAAGGGAAGCCAATCAAGGCATGCTGTTCCTCGATGAAATTGGTGAATTAGGGTTGGATGAACAAGCAATGTTGCTTCGGGCCATCGAAGATAAGCGCTTCATGCCCTTCGGTTCAGATAAAGAAGTGACCAGTGACTTCCAGCTAATAGCAGGGACAAATAAAGACCTGAATAGGTTATCCAGTGAGGGCGCTTTCCGGGAAGACTTGTTGGCTCGGATTGATCTCTGGACGTATCAACTGCCGTCGTTGAAAGAACGCATTGAGGACTTGGAACCAAACATCGACTATGAATTGGAAGTGTTTTCCGGCAAGTCGGGCTATCTGGTGAGTTTTAACAAAGCCGCTCGGGATAAATACCTGGCTTTCAGTCGTTCTTCAGAAGCACTGTGGTCTGCCAACTTTCGGGATTTGAATGCCAGTATCACTCGAATGGCAACCCTGTCGGATGGCGGACGTATTACGGTGGATGTGGTAGAAGAAGAGATCAGCCGTTTGAGGCGAAAGTGGAAGCCAGACTCAAGCTCAGGGTGGCAACCAATCAAGGTGATTTCGGAGGTAATGGATACAGACGAGATCAACCAAATGGACTATTACGACCAACTAAAACTTGCCCATCTGATTGAAGTCTGTAGGCAATCTGGTTCAATGGCAGAAGCCGGAAGAACGCTCTTTAATGTAAGCCGTGAAGAAAAGAAATCGAATAATGACTCACATCGAGTCAAACAACTATTAGCAAAATATGGATTGAGCTTTGGTGAGTTGTGAGGCTCTTATACCTTTCTTAATGTCCCTCTCGATAATATGAGCGATTAATCGACTAATTTTGAGAGGGATCTTCGATGAAAGCAGTTCTTTTTTTTGGGTTGATTGTATTTGGCTTACCTTGTCAGCTGATTCAGGCGGATGAGCTTATTTATAAAATCGTGTCGGTGTCTGACGCAAGTGATCGGACCATTGAAATTACACAAACGCTACGGCCGAACGGAGATGGCAGCTTTACGTTATTGAAGATTGAACCAGAACAGGAAGCAAACGCTTTCTTTGATAGAGCTTGTAAGGAAGAGATTGGCCTGGAAGCCCGCTTTATCAGGGTTAATGAAGGAGAGACTATTGTGTCTGAATCAACTGTCTTTGGTTATGTTTGCCAATCGGAGTCCTAAAATTAATTAGCGATATTGTTAATAAGACGGGTATTGGTAATTTACACTGGCTCTCTATCTCTGCAAAATGGGCAATTTGGAGTGCTTAGAGAAATGGAAATTCAAAAGCTAAGTCAGGATGACTTGGACTCAATTGCTCGCTTGATTTCTTCGGTGGCGGAAGCAGATATCTTCCCTTATTTCTGCGAGCAGGGGCGAGCGGAATTCCAAACCCGTGTGCTGCCCGATCTGAATACCATCCTTACAGAATCAAACTACCTCTCTGTTAAAGCGGTCATTTCTGGCGATATTGTCGGGGTGGCTGCGTTACGAAATGCGGATTTCCTCACTCACTTGTTTGTATCGAAATGCTGCCAAGGTAAGGGCGTGGGAAAGGCGCTTTTTGATTATGTAGTGAAGGAAACCCAGGCTAAACAGGTGAGTCTCCGTTCGTCGATTAATGCCGTGAGCTTTTACGAATCTCTGGGGTTTAAACGCACCGGTGAAGAAGGTGATTACAACGGCATTCGGTTTATGCCAATGACACTAGACTTGTCAAAGCCTGAAAACTCAAAAGCTGAGCGATCAAGGATCGAAAATGAAAATACATAAAGGCTCTTGTTTGTGCGGAAGAGTTGTCTTTGAATTGGCTGGGGAGTTCGACAGCTTCTTCCTTTGTCACTGTAAACATTGCCAAAAAGACACGGGCTCAGCACATGCAGCCAACCTGTTCTCAACCTCGGGAACACTTACTTGGCTAAAAGGCAGAGACTTGGTTAAAACCTTTCAATTGCCTGACACTCAACATTCTAAAAGTTTCTGTCAAACCTGCGGTTCTGCCGTGCCAACACACGCTGAAAATTTAGGTTTTGTGGTGGTGCCTGCGGGCAGTTTGGATACACCATTAGATAGAATTCCAAATGCAAAAATCTTTATGGGAAGTCGGGCACAATGGACTAGAAATTTGGATGAGGTGCCTGGTTTTGAAGCGTTGCCAGAGTAGAAAAAGCAAAGGAAGGCCAATGAAAGCCGCGTTAACAATTTCTATGATAATTTGTTGCTTCTACGCGAATGCTCAGCAAATCTATCAATGTAAAGATACGAATAATCGAACTGTGTTCAGTGATCAACCCTGTGAAGGGGAAGGTCATGAAATAGAAGTACGTGATTATAAGGTTGGTGGTGCCGTTGGTCGTGATGCTGGTGGAAAAATATATGAGTCTAAAGAGGATTCAGATGTTAAAGACGATGATGAAGAAAGCACTTATAAAGAAGAATCTTCTTGCGTCTTTATAAGTTCTACAGAGCTTCGACGATTAAAAATTCAGCATACTTTAAAGCTAGGAATGAAAAGTAAAGATGTACTGGGTGCCTGGGGTTCTCCAAACTACATAAATAAACATTCAATGGGCAAAACCCAGTGGGTTTATCATGTGACAGGGGGCGCTCATTATGTATATCTCAAGGATGGGTGCGTTACTTCGTGGAGTACGGATGTTCATATTTATTGATGCGTACGGTGAGCATGAAAATGCTCTTTTCAACTCGTCAATAATAAAAACGATTAACTAGCTATGAAAAAATACTTAGAGCAAAGCAAGCAGGCTTTGAATTCAATGAGCGCCAAGGTTGTTGAAGAACTCAGCTCTAAAATGAACTTGGTGAAAGAGGTAGTGAGCGGGTTACCGATCTTTGTCTCTTCGGAAAGGACCGACAAGTTTGACGTTCTCTATGACGAAAAGCATTACTTTGTGGTGCCGTATCGTCTTTCTGAAACGGGTTTTTCATTACACACCATGCGGTGTTTGCCTGAATCTGTCCCTGAAATAAATGACCTTCCCAAGCGACGAATTTTCCATTTCCCAAATTTTCATTATGAAGCTCTGTTAAGGGAACAGATGATTCAGAGTGCTGTTCAACTGTCCAATGAACGGAAAGCAAATGATAAACATACGCTGGAACGTCTGGCGGATGATATTGACTCGTTAGATTCCAAATTAACCTATGGCATGTTGTTGGTGGGTGGTGTTGCCGCTGTTTTTAATCCTCTGGTGGGCGCGGGTATCGCTGCGAAAGCACTGCTACCTGGCATGGGGAGTCTTGCCAATAAATATGGTTTACGACCTGTCGGAGAAAAGCTGACTGATGCACAGCTTAAGAAGGCGGCGAAAGAAGCTGAAACTTCCGTTATCCAACAGTTCTCTGAAGCCAATACCCTTAAAGTTGAAAACCCTATTTTACAGGAGCTCGAACTGGCGTTACGGACAACGGAAGACGAACATGATCCGTTGGTTGACGTGAACCTGAGCAACGGAAGTATCCCTGAATTGGGCAACGAGCGATGGCGACAGCTTACTGAAAAGGCGGTGTATCATTGCTATCAAGATGTATTAAAGAACAAGAAACTGCATAAAAAAGCGGGGCTGGGGCCGGAAGACCTTCGTTGGTTGCAGAGTCTGTTCAATCAAGGTCGATAATGTGTTGCGCTGCGTAGTTTTGTTGATGTCTCTATTTCTTATCAGGGCTTGCAGGGGCAGTTGAAGTGAAGCCCTTAATATTAAGGGCCGGATTGATCGAGGTGTTTAGTTTCGGTTGTGACAGTCGTTAATTTGATTTCTTCCCCTTGCCATTGATATGTGTAATGAGATGTTTCAACAACACTGGCTTGGATTGAATGTGGTGCGTGTACCTTCTTTCCGTTGGCGTCCTTGTACTCGGGGTGATCAATAAAGTGAAGGAAAAACCTATCTTGTGTCTTTGTTATGAAAGGCATTCCAATAAAGGCTGGCCAATTCTTTATCTTATCTTTGCCTAAAGCATTAACAATCGACTGATCATAAGGCAGGCTATAAATCCTATCGCTTTGGACATTATAAACACCTTCAACCTGGTCATCTTCCCCGCCTCTGCCTTCTTGAACTAAAGTAAAGTCTTGAATTCCATCATTATTGATATCAGCCAGAAACAGCCTGAATCGTGTTTCTAATAACGAGTCTTCGCTTTCTATACAATTGGGGGTCCAACACTTATAGGCGACAAATCCGTCATTTGGTTTAACGTGTAGAAGCTTCAAGAAATAGCGTTCAGAGGTGGCTGGTAGAGTTTTATTAAACGCAGCTATAAAGAATTGAATGTCCTGAGTTGAGGCTGTAAATGAGTGCTCATCTTGAATATCTGAACCACCTGCTGCACTTTGAGCAGTAATCCCCAATAACAGCATGAGTGACGTAAATAGGCTGGAATGTTTGATTAATAAACGACTTTTCATTTGATCATTGAGTCCTTGATTAGGGCAGAGCAACTCTGGATTTGGTTTTTGCTGCATCGATCAGGAGATTTTTTACATAATCATTTCTTGAGTCTTGAATTCCAGAGCGCTTAGATTCTTTTGATGCTTTAAGGTAGTCACCTTTAGCAATTGCATCCATAAAGCTTGGGAACTTCTTCTTTAATCCATTCGCTCCCAGATTGAATGACATATCTATCAAGGCTTCTTGAACCTTGTCGGGTAGTAGGTCAAATTGATTACCTTTTAAAAATCTGAACGTTTGTTTTAGCTCTTTTACTTTTGTTTCAATATCTTCTGTGAATATACGGGAAATCTCAGAGTCTGAGATATAAATTTGAGCGTCTTTGTAATCAGGCCAATCACTTGCGTGGTCTTTATATGCTAAGTTGCTAAACTTTCTGTAGGCTCTCCCTAGATAACCCGCATTTCGGCTTGCTACTTTCATGAAAGCATACTCGAGTTCAGAAGGAGTTGGCTTTCGAGTTTCTTTTGCTTTCTTGGGATCTTTATACTCAATGGTGATTAAAAAATTAACTTTGCTTAGCGCAACTCTTTGTTCGCCGTTGATTGATGTTACATTGAGCTTTATACCTGATTGGCTTCTGGGGCGTTGGTATAGTAAGTGGCCCACACCTATAGTAACGTGGCCTAAGCCATCTAGGTACATATGTCCAAAGCGGCCTTCATAAGCCGGATGTCCGTAGTGTGTTTCTAACTTTTTTATGTCAAGTTTCATAATTCTTCCTTGATATTCCGTCCAATCCTGGACATAAAAATTCTGTGTATTTCACACAAGTATTTTCGTGCTCTTTACAAAGAGATTCTGCTATCCAAGTCTCCTTTTCATTCAGAAAAAGAAAAGGCCAAAGCTATGATAGAAACGAAGGGGAATTGGTATCAGACTTAAAGCTTAGTTTTTGTGGTAAGGTCAAATACGACAAAGGCCAGCAATAACCGCTGGCCTTAATCTTTAGCATCACATGAACGGTTAAAGCAAATACCCACCATCCACTTCGATCACTGCATTGCGCATCGCCACCGATTGATCCGACAGTAAGAATTCGATCGCTCCGATTTGATCTTCGGGAGTCATAACTCTGCCCAGCGGGGTGGTGTTCAGTGTTTCAAAGAATTCATTCTGTTGCTCCGAGGTCATACCGGCCTTTCCTTGTATTTCTGTGGCAGTAACGCCTGGGCGAACAGAGTTGATTCTGATGCCTTGTGGCGCAAGTTCCAGGTTGGCTACTTGGGCAATGGCTTCAAAGGCTGCTTTGCTGGCGGAGTACACTGCACCATGAGGGAAGGCTTTAGTTACTGCAATACTGGAAACAAACACTACGCTGGATGGTTTTTTTAGCGTTGGAAGCAGCGCCTGAAGGGTGATGAACGGCCCTTTGGTGTTGATGTTCATGGTACGGTCGAACGCTTCTTCGCTGGTATCTGCAAAGGCTTCCGGATAAAACACGCCTGCGTTTAACACCAGTCCATCAAGCTGGATGTTGTCTTTTTGAAGGGCGGTCGAAAGTTGTTGTAGTTGTTTGGGATTGGCGCTGTCTGCTACATAACCTGCACACCCAAGTGAGAGCACGGTTTCATCGATTTTGCTTTGATCCCGACCCGTAATAATGACTTGGTTGCCTTGGCTAACCAGGCGTTCCGCCAGTGCGCGGCCAATGCCTGCGGTGCCGCCAGTAATCAGGATGGTTTTTCCGTTCATGATGTAACTTCCTCTGTAGTGATGAATGACAATGTTGATTCAATCCAAACAGAGTATCAGCTTGATAAGTTGCTAATAAGATACCAATATGGTTACTTACTGGTTCTTTTATGGAAACAAATAATCGGCTACTAAACGGGCATTTACTTGATCAGAGTGCACGTTAGTAAGAACGCACGTTAATAAGAAAGCACGGCAACAAACCGTAAGGCACAGCATGTCATATCTTAATCTTCCTTTGCTCCATGTATTTCACTTAGTGGCCGAACGAGGCAGCTTTCAAGCGGCAGCTAATGAGCTGGATCTTCCTCGTTCCTCAGTGAGTAAGAAAATTCGACAACTTGAGGAATACGTCGGGCAGCCACTACTGCAGCGAACTACCCGACAACTTTGTTTGACGGATGTAGGTAGGAACTTGCTGCTTGAAACCGGTAATTTGCAATCGGTATTAACCAATCTTAATGGGCTGGTGGATGATGCTCAGGCTTCACCAAAAGGTCGGGTGAAAATCAGTGCCAGTATTTTGATGGGGCAGGGTTATCTTGTTCCTGCGATGAAAAAACTGAGAAAAGCCTACCCGGATATTGAGTTGGAATTAAGCCTGGATGATCGCAACGTTGATTTACTGGCAGAGAAAGTGGACATTGCCATTCGTATCGGTCAATTGCCGGATTCCTCATTAATTGCCCGTAAAATCAGTGAGAAATGCTGGGGCTGGTTTGCGTCAGAGGCGTATCTGGCGGAAAGAGGCGAACCTCGATCGCCACATGAATTAATCAATCATGATTGTCTGGTGTTTGGGAAATTTACCTTCTGGCCTTTTCAGGACAAGCACAGGCATACTGAAACCATTGAAGTAACACCTGCCATCAAAACCGATAACAGTCGGGTGTTGGTTGATATGGCTTGTGAAGGACTGGGGATTACCATGATTGATCCTAAGTTTATTGCTAAGGAGCTGGATTCTGGGCAATTAACTCCGGTGTTAACGGATTGGACTCACCCTGAAACAAGCCCGATCAATCTGGTGTGCATGGGCGAGCGAACCCGCGC
>JBFHTA010000193.1:0-7483 GCA_041590855.1 Pseudomonadales bacterium | reverse complement strand
GAAGATGACATCTACACGGACTACCAAAAGACCGGTCTGTTGCATTACGACTACGACGCCGATCAGTTATCCGTATCGCCGTATGTTCACACTGAATTTCAGGTGCATAAGCAAGTGCGCTTAACCGCAGGCTTGCGCTACGACTACTTTGATGTGGATTACGACGACAACCTGGAAGATCAGGCGGTGGATAATCGTCACCGTCGCCCGGATTCCCAATCAGTTGACTTTGACGAACTCAGCCCTAAATTGGGTGCGGTTTACCAGTTCAGTCAACACCACATGGCATACGCGAACTATCGCCATGCCTTCCGTGCGCCTTCCGTTGGGCAATTGTTCCGCTCTGGCTCTTCGATAGAGACGGATGAACTGCAACCAGTAACATCGGACAGCTATGAAATCGGCTTCCGGGGCGACATCAACCCGCAACACAGTTATGAAATTGCGGTGTACCACATGACGGTGGAAGACGATATTGTAAGTTACATTGACGGTGCCGACCGTAAAACCACCAATGCCGGGGAAACCACGCATAAAGGCATTGAGGTGTCGTTGAACGGCGACCTGACGGAGGAACTTAAATACGGCATTGCGGCCAGCTATTCAAAACAAAAGTATGAGGACTTTCAGTACGTCTACGGATACTTTTCGCAGGCGCTAGGGCGTTACACCACGGAAACCCGTAACTATGAAGGCTTTGAAGTGGCCAAAGCACCTCGCACAATGGCGAATGCGCACTTGAATTATTATCCCAAGTCCTTTCCAATGGCGAGCTTCGAGTTGGAGTGGGAACACCTCGGGGATTACTACACCGATGAAACCAACACCGAAAAGTACAGCGGTCATAACCTGTTCAACCTGCGTGGTGAATACGAATTATGGACGGACGCTGTGTTGTTTGGCCGGGTGATGAACCTGTTTGATAAGCGTTATTCCACCTATACCTCCAACCAAGTGGGTAATCCCAACATTACCTATCGTCCGGGCAATCCAATCACAGGTGTGGTAGGACTTCGTATCAGCATTTAGGGAGAAAAGCATGGCACTTCAAAGCGCCCAAAACACAGTAAACAGGGCCAAAGGACGAAACCTTGCTTTACGGCGAACTCATCTGTCATTACACAACAGCTTGTTGTGGTGGGGCGCAGCCTGTGTATTGATTTGGGCTCTATCGGGGATTACTCACCCGTTAATGTCCTGGCTTGGGCCAAAGCAAGCCAATTACCAACCGCCAGCTATGATGCTTGGAACTTCCCGGTTGCCAGACCCATCCCAAGGGGTAGGTGAATCTCGTCACCTTATCAGTGCCCTGCATTCTTCGGCAGAATGGTCTGTGATTTCGCCGGAGCACTTGAAAGCCATGGCGTCCTTGTTGGTGGCCTCTGAAACGGAACAGGTGTCCATTGCGAAAGTAGTGCCGAGTGCCAATGGCCCCATGTTGCAATTGACCTATGATCAAAAGCAGCCTCGTCATTATATTCCTTTAATGGCCCTGGCAGGTGAGCCGAATGCACCGGCGTTGGCGATCCTGCCAACGACATTAACGCCTGAGCAGGTGGTTAGAAGTGCCCGGCTGGAGCAATACGATCAGCAACAGGCCCGTTGGCTAGCCAGCTACTATACCGGACGACCAGAAGCCGAGATTTCAACGGTGGCGTTCCAGACGGAATTCGATGGCGATTACCCCTGGGTGAATCGCTTGTTGCCGGTGTACAAGGTGGTGTTTGCAGGGGATGATCAGCTCACGGCCTACATTCATACCGAGTCTTTGCAATTGGCGGGCTTAGCCAATCAGACCCGATTCAATCTTCAGACGGTTTTCCGCTTATTCCATACTTTTGATTTTCTGGATGCGCAAGACAACTTGCGTGTTGGTGTGGTTTTTCTGGCCATGTTCTGTTTGCTCGGTGTCTCCATTAGCGGGTTAGGCTTGGTGTTGTTGATTCGCCGTCGCAAGATTAAACAAGGAGATCGTCGCTGGCACCGACGTTTGGGCTATGTGATTTGGTTGCCTTTGTTGGCTTGGTCGATTTCTGGCGGCTACCACCTGATTCAGGCGGCCTTTATCGACACGCCGACGGGATTACGACTTCATGAGTCGTTCGATTTTAAAGAGTTTTCAACCAACACCCAGGGTTTGGTTGTTCCAGAGTCTTCCGCTTCGGATGATCTGGCATACCTTGATGGCAAAACCATTCTGGCAGCCAGTCTGTTAAATCTTAACGGTCAATTGGTCTATCGATTGTCATTGAGTGATACGAAGAGTGATGAAAAAAGTGATGCCAAACATACTGAGTCATCGACGGCTGAGCGAGCTGGGCAGGGCGGTGAGCACGATCATCATCAGCAGTTGGTGAAGAAGTACAAAGGCAATCCGGCTGAGAAAGCCTCTGTTTATCTGGATGCCTTTACTTTAGCCGAAGTGTCGATGAATGATGAGGTTCGCGCTACCGAGCTAGCACTGACTTTCACCCAATTACCTTCCGAATTGATTACAGGGGTGGAAACCGTGACACGATTCGGCCCGGATTATGATTTCCGCAACAAGCGATTGCCGGTCTGGAAAGTCAGTTTTGACGATGCCGAGCAACGTCAGGTGTTTATCGACCCGGCAACGGCCTTGTTGGTAGATCAAACCCGAGCCATTGATCGGGCAGAACGTTGGTCGTTTTCGATGCTGCATAAGTGGAATATGTTGATTCCCGTAATGGGCCGATTCAACCGCGATGTGGTGATTGTGGTTACACTCTGTCTGTTAACGCTGATTACCGTGTTTGGCATTCGCATGGGATTGGCGCGCAGAGCGTCTGCGCGACGGGCTGAAGTTCAAGGTTCCGAAACGGCAGGTGCAGAAACAGCCTAACCCACACTCATCTGGCTAGGTGCTTGTTTTGGGGGAGGGCCTCCTCAACAAGCACAGGGCTTGTCCCAGAGACGCTCCCGTAATTAGTATCCTGTCTGTGTTTTCGATGGCAGCTCCCCAAACAGCTGTTTGTAGTCTTTAGCATTTTCATAAGGGCGAATACAGCAGATTCAAAAGAACACACTTATCCAACTTGTAGGTCAACTATTCATTGGCTATAACTATGGATACCCAAAGGAATTGAATTCTGATTTAAAGACGGATGTATGAGCGATATGGATATCGGTTCAATGGAATCTAGGGGCGAACAGCTAGCACCTAGACTGGTCAAAATTATTATTAAACTGGCTTCGGGTCAGAAGTTTACTACTGCCAAGTTAGCAGAAGAATTTGGTGTCGATCAGCGTACTATTCGTCGTGACCTTAATGAACACTTATCTAATTATGTTGAGTGTGATCTTAATAACAATTACTACATCACTCCGAGTCTTTCAGGGAAACTAACCACTTCTGATTGTCGTGGCTTAGCAAACAATGCTGGCATTGGCGGGCTCTATCCAGAATTAACAAATCGCTTTATCAAAGAACTTTTAGATCAAAGTTCTGAAACTGTTTATGACGTGGAAGGGTATAACTACGAAAATAATCAGGAGTACCGCTCTCTTTTCCAAAAACTAAGTTCTGCCATCGAAGAACAGCAGATTATTAAGTTCATCTACAAAGAAAATAACTACTCAGATATTCACCATTTCCAAATCAAGAAGGCCAATGGCATTTGGTATTTGATGGCCGTAGATGGTGGCAAGATAAAGTCCTTTACAATATCCAAAATAAATTGGTTGATCATCCATCAAGATAGTTACCAAAAAGACAAAACTATCAATAAAGAAATTGAAGAGCAAAATTGTGCTTGAATTAGTTCCAAACAGATTGAAGTGGCCGTTCGGGTTGATAGCCAGTTGCAGATTATTTCAAATGCAGAGACTTATAACCGAATCAAGAAGTTGAACAGGAATTACAGGATGGTGGGTTGAAAGTAAAGACCACCGTTTATAATCCCAATGAAATTGTGCCGCTAATTAAGTATTGGATGCCACATTTGACGGTGGAGGGGCCGGAAGGAATTCAGAAAAAGATAATTGATGATGTTAATCAGTATCTTAAACATAAATAGTAAAGTGTTCGATACACATAGGAGAAAGAGTATGAGTTTTTGGAAAATTGCAGCAGGTGCTGCGTTGGGTGTTGGTGCTATTGCTGCAGCTCCTTTTACAGGTGGTGGTTCATTGCTTGGTGCTGCTACTTTGGCAAGTTCCCTTGCTGGAGTTGGAACAATTGCGGCTGCTACTGCAGCCGGTGCCGCAGGTGCAGCTGCCGGGTATGCTATAGCAGAATCAGACGAAGAACGCGCAGACCAATATCGTAACGAGGGGCGCCAAGAAGCTCAAGAAGACATAAATAAATTAGCGCAAGCTTTAGAAGAATATGAACAGAAAATTTCTGATCAAAAACAGTATTTTGACCTCTTGATTTCCTTGGTTGCTGTAGGTTTTGCTACTGCAAATTGTGATGGTGAAATTTGTGAACAAGAAAGAGCTGATATTAATGAATTTATTTCAGGACTTGCTGCAAGTGGTCTGCCTGAGGATGTGAAGTCAACAATCTTTGCTTTAGGTGATAATCCTCCTTCTATTGCTCAGGCTTATTCCTTGGCAAGTAATTTACCTGATTACCCTAAAGATTTATTTAATGAAGTGATTGACGTTGTAATGCATGCCGATGGTGTTGTTCATGCTTCTGAAGAGCAGTTCAAACAGAAATGGCAAATCCTGAATGCAGCTTAAGGAGATTATTATGGGTGAGAAAGCTGATCGATTTCGTGCGCGGAAACAGAAAATGGCCAATCTTAAAAACATAAATAGGTTATATGAGGTTGTAGATGATCCTATTATTGAAGACCGTCAAAGTGCCTGTTCAACAGACGATGACACTTTTTCATCCCTTATCTCCCAATATAATGATTCATTCAATGTATCTTACGATAAAAGCTCAACACTAATATGGAAACATGGTGCTTTTGAAGCATGGTGCTCATGGTGTCTTGAGCATACTTTGCATGGATTAGATAGTGTTAATGGAATAACACGAAATGATTATCGCTGCAATAAATGTCAAAATTATACGGTGAAGTGTAGAGTTCCTAGTTGTTGCAATATGGCTACTTATAAGCCTGAAAGTATAAATGCTAAGGATATGGCAGATTTTATTCGGAAAAGCTGGGCTAGTGAGTATTGCGCTGAGCATGATGGAAGTATTGCTTCGTTTGAAAAATTGAATCATAGGTTAACGGATATATCTGACTTTAGAGAAGTATACGAAAATAGAAGTGTGAATGTTGTGGAGGTATCGAAGCAACTTACTTTAGGTGCAGCGGTAACTGGGAGCGTTGCTGTTGGTGGGTGGCTAGCTGCTCCGTGGGTAGCTTCGTCTTTAGGTTCTTTAGGTTTATTAGGAACTTCTAGTACAGGAACTCTTATTAGTACTCTAAGTGGAGCTGCGTTAAAAAGTGCATCTTTAGCCGCAATAGGTCCTGGCGGTATGGCTGGGGGTGTTGGATGTATTTCTGCAGCTGGAGCAGCTTTAGGTGCGAAAACTGGTGCTGCTATTGGTGCAGGATATTTTGGTGATATTGAAGACTTTGACATTATTAAGGTGAGGGAAGGAGAAGGACCCGCTCTTATCTTTATTAATGGTTATCTTTCTCAAAAGTCGGAGGAAGAGCGGAATACTTCACTTAACAATTTAGCTAATGATTGGTTAGATAGTATTTCTGAGAAATTTCCAAACAACCCTTGCTATATAGTGACTTGGGAAGCATCAACACTACGCAAATTAGGGACTCTTTTTGCAGATAGTGCTTTGACTGCACTTAAAGAGATATTCAAAAATAGCCTAAAAGGGGTTATTAAGAGTGGGAATGGTATATTAACAACACTTCAATTATTTAAGATATTAGCTGATAACCCTTGGCACAAAGCAATGTATAAAGCTGAAATGACAGGAGTTTTATTAGCCGATATTTTAGCTCGAACAGATAACGAAAACGGATTTATTCTCCTGGGGCATTCTCTTGGAGCTAGGGTGGTTTTCTATGCTCTTGAAGCCTTAGGAACAAGAGAAGACAAGCCTATAGTAGAATCTGCTTATTTATTAGGAGGGGCTGTGGGTTGTGAACCTAAAGACAACTGGAACATAGCTGCGGGAGCCGTTAAGAAAGAAATTTATAATGTTTCCTCAAAAAATGATCAGGTATTAAGAATTGCATATAAAACTGCTAATGTTTTTTTGAGTAATCCAATTGGTTTAAGCCCTATAGAGCATTCGGATATTATTAATATTGATGCATCGGTATATGTAAGTGGTCATACAGCGTATAAAGAGAAGTTTTCGAGTGTATTGAATGACCTTCTATAATGGGGAGTATATGAGTGCTTTTTTGCGTTTATGGTTCTTCATGGTTCATAGTGAAATTTCGTCTCCGAAGGGCGTACCCCAAACAGTTGTTTATAGTCTTTAGAAAACTGGCTTAAATGCCAGAACCCCCATTGGCTGGCGATGTCTGCGACGGATTCCCGCTGGGCTTCCGGCTGACGGTTGTTTTGGCATAGGGCTCTGCGAACACCGTTCAGGCGGCTGGCCCGAATGTATTGCAATGGGCTAATTCCCAAGACAGAGGTAAAGCTGTATTGCAGCGTTCGGCGGCTGACGCTGGCGTGCTCGCATAGGTCGGTAATGGTGACAGGAGCGTCCGGGTGGGCATCCACGTAATGTTTGACCTTATCGACCACCGCTTTTCTGCGCTTAAAACTCGGGGCCACCGGGATGTGGTGGCTCTCTTGTTTCAGAACTTCCAAAATCGACATCATCACCATTTCAGTAAGCACTTTGTCTGGGGTGAGGTTGTGCTCTGTGTTCAGCATGCGATCCAGAATATAGCGAATGTGATACAGGGTTTTTCGCGGCACAGCCAGTCGACCTTGCTGGGTTAAATCCTGCCAATTCAGTGGCACGCCTTGAATATCGGCCACTTTCATTAATGCACTTTGAGTGATTACTACACCAAAGATGTTGAAATCTTCCGGGGTAATCAGTTCGAACTCGGTGTCTCCGGGGCGACACATCACGTGTTCGTCTTTGATTTCGAGCCCGTTTATTCGGCTGACTTTATGGCCGTTTTCCGGCAACCCTAACCAAATAGAATCTGGCCAGACGTTACAGGTCTGGCGCAGGGCATGGCTGGTGTGTTCCCTGAAGACCTGAACATCGTTGAGCGGCAATTCGACAATGTTGCCATAGAAGCCGCCACCACTGACCTGATCGTACTGTTGTTGCCAGTTGGTCAGGTTTCTTGCGTGCTCATCTGCATCATTCGCTTCCATTACTATGGGTTGGGTGCTCTTTTTTGGTGCGAGATTGATGTTGTCTGATCTCATATTGACCCTCTATCGAATAAGTCTGTTACGCGAATATTGGTGCTAAAAGCTGATTAAATGGTTGTTCAATAAAGAAAATACCGGTTTGCCAAAATTCGATAACTCAAAAACTACGTACTTGTTACCT
>JBFHTA010000192.1:0-7495 GCA_041590855.1 Pseudomonadales bacterium | reverse complement strand
TACACTTCTCCCTTCCCTGGCTACGGCCGCCAAACTCCTTGAAGTCGATATGACGGTGGACAATACCCAGCGTCAACAATCCAGCTTTAAATCTGTAGAAAAGATGATTGAACAATTTCACGACGACTCTATTCGTGATTTCTTTCCCGCATATCAAGACAACATTTCTCCGGTCGATGCCAGCGTAAATTACCGAGGTTTACCCATGGGGTTAAACTTTGCGCTGAACAGCACCACCTTGATTTTCACCATCCCCTCTCTGAACATCAATGAAAGTTTTGATGGGCAGGGCGATCGTGAACGTGCATTGGAACTGCTGGAGGAGTACCTCAAAGGCAACGGCGGCGAAACGGCTAACCGCATTAACCGGGAGCTCATCAGATCATCCCCCACCAGCCCCATTGCCGGGAACCCAGCCAGTTTGATGAACAGCATGGTCGATAATGCCTTCCATTCGGGCACCGGTTTCAAGAAAGCCCCGGTCAACATTGCCGCTGGAGAGATGGCCGAAGAAAATAAAATAGGTATCGGGATTGATTACGCCAAATACGATCAGGCTGGCTACGACACCGATGTCTGGAATATTCCCATGAGTTACAGCTGGACCGACAGCAGCGGTCAAAGTCTGACAATCAAAGCCCCGATCAGCTACATTGATCAGGAAGGCTCTGAAACCTACAAAGCCCGCTTAGGCGCCACATATCAGTACCCGGTCAACGAACACTGGATTCTTACACCGGTTTTTGATTACGGCATCATTGCTTCCGAAGACTTGTACGATGGTGGTCAAATTATTTCCGGCTCCATCACCAGTTTGTTCACCTTTGATCCGGCAGACTTCTTTGGTGAGGAAATATCCATCAGTATTGGTAACATGTTTGGTCAATATGAAACCGTCGCACTGAGTATTGATGATTATGAAGTAGATCCGGATCAGGAGAACACCGTTTACAAACACGGGATTTTTCTGGACTCCATCGTCAATCTACTGGCATTACCCTTGAACTTCCAATACATCATTACAGATGCCCGATACAAAGGCCATGATGTCTATGCCGACCGAATCAGTGAATTCGGCCTTTCGATTAAACCCGCATTTGCTTCCTCTCGAGACGACTCTCTGGGCCTGACCTTCCTATACATTCGTAGCCCCAGTGCAGAAGATATCGAAGGTTTTCAAACCAAACTTTTCTATTCCTTCTGATCAAAGCCGTTCTCCACAACCATACCACCAAGGCCAAGGCCTTGGTGCCTCCATAGAGGTCATCACAGCGCCCTTTATTGTATGTATATTCAATAAAGATGTTTTTTTACGACGTGTTTTCGTACTCTAAAGCTCTGCCTAATGTTGTATTTAAGAACCCAATAATAATTATAAAAGTCAGGAATCTCTGAAATAAGGCAAAGCTCATGCAACCCTCTTCTCTTACGAATGACAAGAGTGGATCACGCATCCAAACAATTCGTGCGACGTCTGAAGGCTCATCAGAGGCCCATTTTGGCTCGCGTATACCAGTGGCACAAATCAAGCCGTTGGTAAAATTTTTGGTGTCCGAAGGTTCCTCGCTGGATTCTGTATTACAGAGTACTGGCATCACTTTGGAACAGCTCACTCTGGTCGACTACCAGGTACCACTTGATGCCTTTATCCAATTGGCCAGTAATGCCCGGAGACTCAGCAAAAGTCCTACCTATGCTTTGTTTCTTGGTAAACAGTTCTTCATCAATCACGATGGCATTCTGGCTTGCCGAACCATGAGCAGTACCAATGGGCTGGCCGCAATGAAATTATTGATTGAGTACCAACACCTGTTTACATCGTTTTTGGAATTCAATCTGGAGAGCACCCCAACACACAGTGTGTTTTCCATTGAGCAAAAGCTGCCGCTCAATCAGGCATTGGCTCATGTATTGGAATACAACATATCAGTACTTTATTCCCTGGGTAAATTCTGCCTGGGTACCAACCATTACCCGGTAGAAATAGAATTCAGCTACCCAAACCCTGGCCGAAGCAACGAGTTCGAGCTGTTTTTTGACAACCCGGTACGTTTCGAGTGCCCGGAAAACCGGGTCATCATACCCACCGAAACACTTGCCCAGCCCATCATTTTTCAAAACGAAAAAAGCGCCAGAACCAATGACACCCTATGTCGCCAGTACCTGAAACCCGAAACCAAAGATGAATGGATACTTCAGAAAGTTAAACAAACCATCCGAAACATGCCATTCAACGACATTTCGATGGAAACGCTCAGCCAACAACTCTACATGAGCACAAGAAGCTTACGCCGACACCTTCAAAACCACGGTGTTTCCTTCAAAGCGCTGTTCGAGAATGAAAGAAAACGAGTAGCCATGAAACGGGTTCAAAAACAGGACATATCCATAGAAGTGCTGGCTGAAGAGTTGGGATATCAGAACGCTGCCAGTTTCAGTCGGGCCTTTAAGCGTTGGTTTGGCATTGCACCGCATCATTACAAGCAGGTTGCCCGGGATAAGCACAACCCGACCAAAAAGTGATCCCCGCTGGCCGAACCGCTTTAATTCATGCCTTCCTAACACACTCCAGCGGCCACCACATCAAGTTGGCCGCTAAAGTATTTCCGCTGGCCGCTATGGTTATGGCGACTATTGTTCACTCTACTAACATAAACTGCGGTCAACGTATCTTATTGATTCTAAATTGAAAGATGCGACAAGGAAGACCATTGCAGGAAGCCCAAACATCACACATAAAAACAATAAAATGCCCCGCGTATCAGTTTTCATATTACTGAAACCGGGTCATCATCATGTAAGGCTTAAAGTATGAAGAAAACACTCACGCAATGCCGAACGCTTACCCATACGCTTCTGGGCGGGCTTGCCCTAAGCGGCGCTCTGCTAAGTAATGCAGCCCAAGCGGACAACTGCTACATCATGGTTCACGGCCATGGTACGCAGGGCGATATCAAATCAGAAGCCCGTAAATCCTGGAAAGATTCCTATTTCAGCGAATATGCTGGCAGCGACTTTATCACACAACTGTTAGGACCAAACGACAACTACGCCATTGTCGGTTACGACTCCACTGACGAAAGCGGCTACCCATACTGGCGCGACGAAACCGCCGGAGAAATTGCCCGTCAGATGGTTTCCATCAAACAAGGTAACGGCGACGGGTTAACCCACGATGAAGCGAACACCCAGTGCGCGGCAACCGACACCTTCTACGTGGTTAGCCACAGTCAGGGAGCACAGCAAATGGTGTTCATGTCCGGTAACGCTATCTCTGGCTCGCCTTACTACAACACCGCTTTTAAAGCCGACGGTTCGACAGTAACCGTCCCTTATGATCAAGCCTTCGACGGAGTGGTAAGCATCTTCACTATGGGCGGAGCCATGGGTGGCACCGAAGGTTCTGACCGCGTATGCAACGGCAGCTGGCTGGACAGTCTGGTCAATATGGCGTTTTTGGGTAAAGACTGTAACCCAAGCGTTGAGTGGCTACAAACCTACGATTCTTACCTGGCGCGTAACATGATTGGCAACAATCTGGCAGCACCGATTTACGCAATGGGTGGGTATAAGAGCTTCCCTGGTGCTGAAGGTGCCTCCGCAGGCTTCCTGACAGGAGAAGATGACGGATACATTAACCTGGCGTCACAAATGGGCTGTGCCGGTTCACCTAAACGTAACCTTTGGGATGACCTGAACGAATACAAAACCTTCTGGGGAGTAGCTTACGGCAGCCCGATCTTCCGTTGTAATAACGCCAATAAAGGCACACCACGTACCTACAGCATGGCCAGTATCTATACCGACCACGACGCAGAGCGTAATGGCGGGATAGCATCACCAAGCTATCAAACCATTGAAAATGGCCTGACCTGCGGTAATGGCAAAAACATGGCAGGTCGCGTCGCGAGCTGTACTCAGTAACTGCCCCATCTAATCATCCCGAGCCATAACTCCATCTGGTTTGGGATGATTAAGTCACCATATTAGCAGCGTGACAAACAAAGCGAGATTTAAATCACAAGATAATAAAACTCAGTAAAACTCCTGATAGCTAGCGTTAAACGCCTCCTTATAGTTGCTCGATTCAATAGCAATCCAGCATGTAAAGGAGAATACCATGCTTAAAGTACACGTCTGGCCTCCACACGGAAATATGGTAGGTCACACCTCACTTTCCTTTGGATCGAACTATGTTAGCTTCTGGCCTGAAGAAGGTGCTGGCAAAGTAGACCTCAAGATAAAGCGCAGCCATCCAGGGCACTTCATGAGTGCACTTCATGAAGACATAAAAGCCGAAGGTAACAGACAACCTATCACTGTCACAATCCCCTCTTTGGATGCCGATAAGTTATCCAGACATGTTGCTAACCTAATCTCTAATAGGCCAAGCTACCAATTAGCTCGATATAACTGCTCAAACGTCGTCGCAGAATGTCTTAATATTGCTTGTAACAAAGCACCAAGCTTCCACCCATCAGCTCATGATTACGGTAAACTAGGTAAAGTATTAGGAAGGGGTATATGGACTCCAAACGAGGTTTTACGCTACGCCAGGGAACTCGCTGCTCAGGAGAAAATTGCAGTATGAATGTGATTTACAGCAAACATTACAACATTGATTTAGGTCCATTAAATTATTTACACCCTTTCGACGGAACTAAATTCCGAACAATCTACAATGATCTGAAATCGAATAAACATGTGAAGTTCTTCGAGCCAGAGAGCGCCATTTCGATGGAAGACATTGATGAATTTCTATCAAGCATAATGCAACATAGAATAAGAAATAAGAATGGTATACTCCAAGCTCTTGAACTGCCCCGTATTCCCTTTATTAGCTTCTCGTTATTAGATCGTAAAATCTTGTCACCCATGAGATGGGGAGTAGCAGGTACCCTGTTGGGTGCGAAGATGGCATTAAAAGAAAAAGCAATATATTGGAATCTCTCTGGCGGCTATCACCATGCAATGCAACAAAATATGGAAGGGTTTTGCATCTACAATGATATTGGTATCACGCATCAGCAACTTATCAAGCAAGGGATATTAGCCCCTTCTGATAAAATCCTGATTATTGATACTGATGCCCACCATGGAAACGGCAATGCCTATACTTTCATGGACAATGAGAATGTTACCCTACTGGATGTTTATAACGTCGGTATTTACCCGACATCCGGTTATACCCGAGAACGAGTCAATATACCTGTACCACTCCATCCAGGAACAGATGGGGAGGCTTACCGTCAACGCTATCAGGAAGCGCTAGATAAATTAAGCAATGACTATCGCTTAGCCTTTGTCGTGGCCGGCACAGACACGCTACTTTCAGACAAACTGGGTGGCCTTTGCCTAAGCATCGAAGACGTAGCAGCTCGAGAGAAGCTGACTATAAATACGCTGACGCAGCTAGATATTCCAGCAGTGATACTTGGTGGAGGCGGCTACTCGAAAGACAGTGCCAAAAGCGTAGCTCATGCGATAACTTCCTGCGCTTCACTAACGTCTGAACAAGCGGCTTAACCCATAACAGAATCCAGAGTGTGTTCTAGTTCTACATCAACGCTATGAATTCAGACCAAACCTAACCTTTCACCTCAAGTCGATGCTGACTTGAGGTGATCCTCATCGTGCTTCCCTCAAGCCTTTGTCTATACTGATTATTTGTCCCTTTCATTGGCTTTTTAAAATTAGCCTAGGCGAGTGTAACCACTGGACATTCGGGTAAGTCCAATGACCAACCGAAGTGCAAGGATCAACGATGAATCGAACCGAACCGTTAAGCTGGCAAGAGTCTTTAGCCTTTACCTACCATGAGTTCACCGCTCAGATCATAGCTTTTGCTCCAAAATTACTCGGAGCCATCGCACTTTTGCTAGTTGGCTGGCTCCTTGCTCTCGTATTACGAATAGCTACCAGAAAACTTATCCGTGGCGTGGATTTTGTGTTTCTTCGAGTCGCCAAAACCGGAGGTATCCGGCAAGAGAGCATCAAACGATCTTACGCAGAACTGGTCAGTAAGATCGTGTTCTGGATTGTGATGATGTTCTTCATCACCGCCACAACCAACATGCTGGGTTGGAAGATGTTTGCCAACTGGCTCAACAGTTTAATCACATATTTACCAAACCTGATCGCCGGATTATTGATCATCTTTGCTGGTTTCATTCTGGGCAACATTGCCCGCACCGGTGTCGTCAACACGGCCAATAACGCAGGCATCAACCAGGGAGAAATGCTGGCCCGTGTAACGCAACTGACCATACTGTTAACCGCTATTTTGGTGGGTATTGAACAAATCGGGATTAATGTCGATTTTCTGACTAACGTATTGATTGTAATGGTGGGAGTATTGTTGGCCGGGGCCACTCTCGCGTTCGGATTAGGTGCCCGAACACTGGTTGCCAACATCATAGGTGCACAGTATTTCAGAAAGCATTGCCGTATCGGCGAACACATGCAATTGGGTGAATTGGAAGGCAGCGTAGTTGAAGTCACTCAGACCTCCATCGTGTTGGACACAGGTTCCGGAAGAACGGTCATTCCCGCCAAAAAATTTCAGGAAACGGCCTGCCAGCTTTCATCTCCCAGTGTCGATACTGAGTCAAACAATACGCCTGGCAGCGCATCTGATGCGTCCTCGAACCAAAGCGGAGACACCTGATGATAAATCAACCTTCGGATATGGCGCTGGCATTTTTACAGTATCAACCCGGCTCTGCTGCACGAATACTTGAACAACAACCCATTGAAGCAGTAGCTGAATTCATCAAGAGTGTGCCCTACACTCAGGCTGCTTTTGTTCTAAAAAAAATGTTGCCCCAGTACACGGCTCGTATGAGTATTCACCTGGAGCCTGAAGTATCTGCGGCTTTCTTATCTGAAATGGACACCAATCTCACTTCCGCTATTTTACGTTATACCCCAAAGGATGTGAGACGAAAAATTCTGAACAACCTGCCAGAGAGAATCAAACTGACCTGTAGCTTATTGCTTAACTACCCTGAAACCGCTGTGGGAGCCTGGATGATTACCGACTTCCTGGCTCTGCCGGACGACTGTGACGTTCAAGAAGCCTTACATCGGCTCGCTTTATCCAATCACAAAGTCGGCTTGGATACACTTTATATTACCAATCGGGATCGAAAACTGCTGGGAACGGTCAGCATCACTCACCTACTTCGAATGCCTGAAAACAAACTCATCAAAACCCTCATGCAAGCTAAACCACCGTGCCTATCTGGTCATGCCTCTTTGACGTCGGCAATGAATAATCCGATCTGGGATGATCAGGACTCCGCCGCTGTGATCAATGAGAAAAGGCACATTGTCGGCGTTTTGCGTCATCTGGAATTACGTCAAGGCCTGAAAGAAATCGCCACAACCATCAAAGAACCTACCGGAAATGACCCAATTGGCGGACTTTGGGAGGCCTACGGACAAAGTCTGTTAGCACTCTTTAATACCGTGGGCGATGCAATTAATACCAATG
>JBFHTA010000191.1:0-7514 GCA_041590855.1 Pseudomonadales bacterium | reverse complement strand
GTGACATGCTTGTTATCTACAATCTTGCCCAACGAACGAATAATGTCGGCTTCAGTTTTAAAGTCCATGGTCAGGTAAGGGTTATCCCAATCACCTAAGACCATCAAACGTTTAAAGTCTTTACGCTGACCTTCCACCTGAGACATCGCATACTTACGACACTCAGCTCGGAACGTCGCCGGATCGACATTCACCCCAGCCTTACCGATCTGGCCTTCCACCTTATGCTCAATCGGCAAGCCGTGACAGTCCCAACCAGGAATGTAAGGCGCATCAAAGCCACTTAATGTACGGGCTTTTACAATGATGTCCTTTAGGATTTTGTTCACCGCATGGCCAATATGAATATCACCGTTTGCGTACGGAGGTCCGTCATGCAAAATAAATTTATCGCGACCAGCTTTTGCTTCACGAATTTTGTGATACAGACCCGTTTCTTCCCAACGTTTCAGCAACTCGGGCTCACGCTTCGCCAAGTTACCACGCATCGGAAACTCTGTATCCGGCAAGTTCAATGTGGATTTGTAATCAGCCATACTTTTTTCCAAAACCTACTGGGTCTTTATGTAATTTTTATACATGTCACAGACTCAAAAAGCCTGCGAACACATGAATTCTCAATCTAAATTGAAATAGGCTTTCGCTATTTCTATGTCTTGTTCAATGGCCGCTTTTAGGGCGTCAATGCCATCAAACTTTTGTTCATCGCGAATCTTCTTATGAAATTCAATCGTTAAACGCCGACCATACAAATCGGGCGAAACCAGATTGGATAACACATGCACCTCCAGCGAAGGCGACACGCCATGGATCGTGGGTTTAATACCAAGATTTGCCAC
This sequence comes from Pseudomonadales bacterium, assembly GCA_041590855.1. Lineage (GTDB taxonomy): Bacteria > Pseudomonadota > Gammaproteobacteria > Pseudomonadales > Litoribrevibacteraceae > Litoribrevibacter. Next base: position 6,675 of record JBFHTA010000191.1, on the reverse strand, counting down.
ACCCGGCATGACTTGATCGCCCAACCGTGCTGACACTGCAAACACGCCTCTAAATGGCGATTTAATGTTCGACAGTTGTATATTGGCCGTCGGCACACCTAACTGGCGCCCCAATTTTCGCCCATGAACAACCTTGCCTGAAATTGAATACGGCCAACCTAACAGTTCAGAAGCCAGACCAAAATCACCATTATTCAAGACTTCACGGATGCGGGTACTGCTTACTCGCTCAGAGTCCAACGAAAAGGTGTCCATACTGGCCAATTCAAAGTCAAACTGTTGAGACGCCTTTAGCAGATATTCGTAATCACCGGAGCGATCACACCCGAACTTGAAATCGTCGCCGACCACCAGATGCTTAACACCCAAGCCATCGATCAACAGGCTTCGAACGAACTGCTCTGCGGTTAACGTGCGTAAGCGTTCATTGAAACTCAAACACACCACCTGGTCGACACCTTCGACAAAAAGACGTTCAACCTTGTCTCTAAAGCGAGTGATTCTGCCTGGTGCCCCGTCGCGATCAAAATACTCGCGAGGCTGAGGCTCAAATACAATGACAGTCACCGGAAGATTAAGCGCTTTCGCTCGAGCTTTTAACGCCTTCAACAAAGACTGATGCCCCTGATGTACCCCATCAAAGTTACCAATCGTTGCTACACAGCCTTTATGCTCTGAACGAAGATTATGTATTCCACGAATTACACGCATCCAGCCTAATCCAGCCCTAAAAACAAAAGCGTGCATTATATTACAGCGACGACCCGCTGCACAGTCACAAACCCGGCTATTAAAGCCTCTACATCCGTTTTCCTTACTAACAACCTGTAAACAAGGCGGATATTTCCTTTACTTTTAAGCAGCAGATTTAAAATGCCTTGGGCGGAAACCACACAAAATCAACATCACAAAATAACTGGCCGCCCCTGCAACCACCAACACCGATAGCCACATTACCCTTTCAAGTACACCGCCCTGCAACCAAACTGTGTCCTGCGGCATTAACCCCCACAGCACCGCTACCATCACCAAACAGGCAGACAATAGCTTCGCAAAGTACCCAAACAATCCTGACTGCCAAACAAAGACCTGCTCTTTGCGCAATGCTAAATACAACCAAACTGCATTCAGCCAAGAAGACAAGGCAGTCGCTAACGCAAGGCCGACATGATCCAAGTGCCAAACCAACATCAGGTTAAACACCATGTTTGCCACCATCGCCCGAATCGCAATCTTAACCGGCGTTTTTGTATCCTGTCGGGAGAAAAAGCCTGGTGCCAACACTTTAATCAACATAAACGCCAACAACCCCAACGCATACGCGCGAAGGCTGGCACTGATCATAGGGATGTCAGACTCTTTCAACGCCCCATGGAAAAACAAGGTAGAAATCAACGGCTCCGCCAACAACATCAACGCCAACATCGCAGGCGTCCCGATCAACAACACCATACGTACAGCCCAATCCAACGTCTGGGCAAACGCCTGCCCCTCATCATTCGCATGCTTACGCGATAACGATGGCAAAATCACGGTTGCAATGGCAATCCCAAATACGCCTAACGGCAACTCTGTAAGCCGGTCGGAATAATACAACCAGGCAACACTGCCCGTTTGTAAGAAAGACGCCAACACCGTATCTAGCAGCAAATTAATCTGGCTAACAGACACACCAAACAACGCAGGAATCATCAAGGTCACGATTTGCTTCACGCCTTCATGCTGCTTTTTACATTTAGGTACCGGAAATAAACCCAAGCCACCCAGGAATGGCAACTGAAACACCAACTGCACCAACCCCGCAATCAGCACCCCATACGCCAACGCCATCACAGGAATCTCACAGTAAGGTGCCAAGAAAATAGCCGACGCAATCAAGCTCATATTAAGCAGCACCGGCGTAAAGGCCGGCACCGCAAAGCGGCCATAACTGTTTAAAATACCACCAGCAAAAGCCGTCAATGAAATCAGCATCAAATACGGGAAGGTAAAGCGCAACATGTCACTGGTCAGACCGTATTTGTAATCGTCACCCACAAAACCGGGCGCGAATAACATCGCCAAAAGCGGCGTCGCCATCACACCAACCAATGTCACCAGCAGCAACACACCGCCCAGCGTACCAGCTACATGGTTAACCAAATCCTGAACCAGCTCGTGACTTTTCTTCTGCTGGTACTCGGTTAACACAGGAACAAAAGCCTGGGAAAACGCCCCCTCAGCAAACAATCGACGAAAGAAATTAGGGATCTTAAAAGCAACGAAGAAGGCATCAGCCCCCGCGCCCGCACCAAAAAACACCGCAACAACCACATCCCGGACCAACCCCAGTACACGCGACAGCATGGTCATCACCGCCACCACAGCACTCGAGCGCAATAGCCCAGGTTTTGAGACCCGGTTCCGTCCGGTTTTTTTTACAGAATCCTTGGATTCCGGCTTCCCATTTTCTGACAAAATACACATTCCACTTAAACAATGAGACCAAGTTGCCTCTGCGGGTAACTCCGTTAGGCGGGCAAGTATACAACATCAGCCCCATCTTTAAATTTATAGTTGACACTCTTCATGAATAGAGGCATAGTTGCGCGTCTAAAAATTTCAGTTAAAAAATTTTCAGGAGTCAGACAAGTGGCTAACTCTCCACAAGCTAAAAAACGTGCTCGCCAAGCAGAAAAGAGCCGCCAACACAATGCAAGCCTACGCTCTATGGTACGCACGTACATCAAGAAAGTGAGAGCGCAAATCGAAGCTGGCGACCATGCTGCAGCAACTACTGCATTTCAAACTGCTCAACCAATCATCGACAAGATGGTTACAAAAAATATTTTTGCCAAGAGCAAAGCAGCTCGTCTTAAGAGTCGTTTGAGCGCTCAGATTAAAGCACTTAACAGCTAATCCGCAGTTAAGCTGCTAAGCGAAACCGGCCACAAGCCGGTTTTTTTATGCCTATGATTTCTCCCGCGCTAGAAATTCCTTCAGACACCAAACTTCAGACATAAAAAAACGCCTTGTAACCCAGTTACAAGACGCTTCATTTCACCCACCGGCAACTCACCGCCCACCCTATATCTCAATTAAATCACAGAGCAGGCAGCATCAACCTTACATTAACACTAAATTATCCCGATGAATTAACTCTTCCTCACCCAGATAACCCAATACTTCTTCAAATTTCTCAGACGGCTTACCAAGAATCTTCAATACCTCATCTACATCGTAATTTACCAAGCCATGAGCAACAACACGCCCAGCCTCATCACGACACACCACCACTTCACCGCGATTAAACACACCCGACACCTGACGAACACCCACTGCCAGCAAGCTCCGGTTCTGCTCAGTCAACGCCCGAACCGCACCACCATCCAACACCAACTCACCCTTAGCCCGAAGATGACCGGCAAGCCACTGCTTTCTCGCATCCAATGTTTGAGAATCCGGCTTAAACCAGGTTCCCACATCTTTACCCGAAGAAACTTTGAGCAAAACATCATCCAAACGACCCGACGCGACGATAGTGTGCGCCCCGGAACGAGCCGCCAATCGAGCTGCCCGAACCTTAGTCGCCATACCACCACGCCCCAACACACCCGCTCCGCCAGACGCCATTTCATCTAAAGCAGAGTTACTTGCTTGTGTTTCAGAAATCAAGGTTGCATCCGGATTAGAACGCGGATCAGCTGTGAACAACCCCTGCTGATCAGTCAAAATAACCAACAAATCAGCTTCCACTAAATTAGCAACCAACGCCCCCAGCGTATCGTTATCGCCAAACTTGATTTCGTCCGTAACAACCGTGTCATTCTCATTAACAACCGGCACCACCCCCAAACGAATCAATTCACGCAGAGTACTACGCGCATTTAAATACCGCTGGCGATCTGACAAATCATCGTGCGTTAACAAAATCTGGGCAGTATGAAGATCGTGCCGCTTGAAGTTTTCCTCATAAACCTGAACCAAGCCCATTTGACCGACCGCTGCCGCTGCCTGAAGCTGATGCATGCTTTTCGGACGAGCATCCAAGCCCAATCGCTTCATTCCCTCTGCAACTGACCCGGAGGAAACCAACACCACTTCAATACCCGAGCGAACCAACGCTGAAATTTGATCCACCCAACCAGCAATCGCTGCTCGATCCAACCCTTCACCGTCATTCGTCAATAGCGCACTGCCAATCTTGATCACCCAACGATCAGACCGTCCCAACGATTCGCGACTCTCAAACTTCATTGCCATTATTTACGCGCCGACCTTCAACCTTTCATTCCAGACAAGCCATTCAATACAAATAAACCAGGGCCCAGACAGTTAACAATTCAACCAACATTCAAACGCATCAAACCACTAACGAACGTACTCAACTTCTACGTCGTAATCGTCATCATCCCAATCGTCATCGTCGATATCGCCTTCTTTGGCAGCTTTACGAGCCGCTCGACGAGCCTCGCGCAAGGCTTCGATTTTTTGACGCCCTTCTTCAGCCATTGCCTCCTGAATTGCAAATTCCTTATCAGCAAACTCAGGGTCTGAGTCGATTTTAACTTTGAGATCATCCACAAACTGCATGATGTCGTGACACATCTGCTTGGTACCATCACCATTAATAGCTGCAATCTTATAGACCGGACCAGTCCAGCCCAGCTTTTCAATAATGGAATCACACAGCGCTTCACGCTCTTCTTCAGGCACCAAGTCCAATTTATTCAAAACCAACCAACGATCGCGCGCAGCCAAAGTCGGGCTGAATTTCTCTAACTCACGAATAATGGCTTGCGCAGACTCGGCAGGATCGGATTCATCAAATGGCGCCACATCCACAATGTGCAACATCAAACGAGTTCGAATCAAATGCTTAAGGAAACGAATTCCCAGACCTGCACCTTCCGCAGCCCCCTCAATCAATCCCGGAATATCCGCAATCACAAAACTTTTGTGTGGCTGGGGACTAACCACACCCAGATTCGGCACCAGAGTAGTGAACGGATAATTCGCCACCTTAGGCTTAGCCTTGGATACCGCACGAATAAAGGTCGACTTACCCGCGTTTGGCAAACCAAGCAACCCTACATCCGCCAACACCTTCAATTCAAATTTTAGGTTTCGCGATTCACCAGGCTTACCTGGCGTTGTTTGGCGTGGCGCACGATTTACAGACGACTTAAACCGGGTATTTCCCAAACCATGATAACCACCTTTAGCAACCATCACACGGTCGCCGGCCTCACGAAGATCACCCAAGGTTTCCTCGGTATCCAGATCGATAATGGTTGTACCCACCGGCACTTTAAGCACGACATCACCACCGTCTTTACCACGACAGTTGCGCCCTTGACCACCCTGACCATTCTCAGCCTTATACTTAGGCTGATAACGGTAATCAATCAAGGTATTTAAATTGTAATCCGCTTCAACATAGACAGAACCGCCGTCGCCGCCATCCCCTCCATCGGGACCACCACGAGGGACAAACTTCTCTCGGCGAAAGCTGAGGCAACCATTTCCACCATTACCCGCTTCAACATAAACCTGAGCTTCATCAACAAACTTCACCAAGCACCCCCTTGGGCAAACGCCTAACAGCAGCTCTTTACCATGAAAGAGCCAAAAAAATCTTCTTTATCACAAACAATATATAATAAAAAAGCCCCGCAAGCGGGGCTTTTTAACCAACTAGGGCTTTAGCCCTGCCGGCTGAAATTACGCAGGAACAACAGAAACGTATTGACGATTCTTTGGACCACGAATTTCAAACTTCACTTCACCATTTGCTGTTGCAAACAAAGTGTGATCTTTACCAAGACCTACGTTTGTACCAGCATGGAATTTAGTGCCGCGCTGACGAACAAGAATGTTACCAGCTAAAACTTGTTGGCCGCCGAAGCGCTTAACGCCTAATCGTTTGGATTCCGAATCGCGACCGTTTCTAGTACTACCACCAGCTTTTTTGTGAGCCATGTGACGCTACTCCTAATTAGTTAACTTGAAATCGATAACCTGAAAAAACAGATCGATTACGCGTTAATACCCGTGATTTTCACCTCAGTAAACCACTGACGGTGACCCATACGCTTCATGTGATGCTTACGACGCTTGAACTTGATGATGCTTACTTTCTTATGACGACCGTGAGCAACTACTTCCGCAGTTACTTTAGCGCCTTTAAGCTCAGGCTCACCAATTTTAACGTCCTGACCATCAGAAACCAACAATACGCGATCGAAATCAATCGTTGCGCCAGTTTCAACTTCAAGCTTTTCAAGCTTGATGCGGTCACCCGCTTGAACACGGTGCTGCTTACCACCGCTTACAAAAACTGCATGCATTGAAATACACTCCAAAATAGCCTCGTCAAATATTTGAAGCTTCTTACGTACCTGTTTCTATGGAGTCCTATCTCGAACCCCTATGACAGGGAGCTATAATCCTGCGGACGAGTTCGCAGGGGCGCTTATTCTATGAGCAACCCCACGATATTTCAAGTATAAAACTGGCTCGACTCACAGTTTTTTCAGCCATTCATCGTCCCAATCACCCCCTCTTTTCGCAATTCAATACCAGGCACACTTCACATCCTTCCTTCTGCTTTATTTAACCCCTTGAATCCTAACCATTTCGAAACGGGCCGATTAGAGACATTTCATTATAAAAGGCGTTATACTAGGCCGCTTT
>JBFHTA010000190.1:0-7629 GCA_041590855.1 Pseudomonadales bacterium | reverse complement strand
GGCCGACATATGTCGGGTGCCAAAGAAAATGGCAAAGATGGCCATGGTCACTGCAACCGTTAAGGCGATGTCTTGACGATCATTGATGTGGGCCAGATCGGTGGGATCATTGCCGGTTAACGCCATATAGCCCATTACCAGAGCTTTTAATTGCAAGGCAATGTAGGGCAGTACTGAAATGGCGGCGATGATGGTTACCAGCATCGCCAGTCCCTCGTGTTTTCCGTAGCGTGCTGAAATGAAGTCGGCGATGGAGGTAATGTTTTCCCGTCGGGACACCAGAATCAGACGCGCATAGAATCGCCACATCAACAAGAACACTAGGATGGGCCCAAGATAGATAGGCAAGAATGACCAGAGGTTTTGGGCCGCTTGGCCCACCGCGCCAAAGAAGGTCCAGGTAGTGCAGTAGACTCCGAGTGTCAGACTGTAAATCCAGGGCGAACTTTGAGTATGCCCTGATGCGCTGCTCTGATTCGTGCGGTCACCCCGCCAGGCGATGAAGAACAGCAAACATACATAACCAAACGAGACCAGTGCAATTAACCAGGTGGACATAACTTAGATGAAACTCTTAATTACTAACTTCCCATGTAGGGTTAAACCAATATTGGGGCTCAATAGCAAGGGTTTCTTCGGTCATCAAGGGGTTCGGAATGTCGATCCGGACGCGATCTTTCAAATTCGCTTGTTTCAATGCTTCATAGGTGGAGGGATGCGAACGGAAAAAGGTGTGGAATGCCCCGTTTTGATGAGCACGGACTAACCCTTCATAGATGGCATCGTGAAGTGCGGTGTTTTGTTGGGAGACAAAGAAAAAGGACGCAAACGGATAGACCAACACCAATTTGGATTCGATGGCCAAGTTTGGGAACTGAGGATGATAACGTTGATGTTCTTCAAAGATTTCGGTGACGCCACGGGGAAAATAATCAATGCGCTGTTTTTCCAGCAGGCCAAACAGCAGGTGGTATTTGGTGGTGTGCACATTGAGTCCGGCTGCCGATAGAATCTCCACATCAGACCAGTTGCTGCCTTGGCCGGAGGTCAAAGGTTTTAACGCCTCCAATGTTTTGATGGCATTAAATTCTGATTGACGCTGGCGGTTGATCAGGAACAAGCGATGACCGAGTAAACCACCGTACAATGGTATTCTTACCGGTTTCAGGGTTTCTTCAAACTGGCGACTGGTGCCAGAAAAGACCACTGTAACCAAGGCACTGTTTTTTTCGATAAGTGCTCGGGCACGGGCTTCCGGCATATGGCTTTGGGTGAGCTTGAGTTCATAAGGTCGTTGGCTATGGGTTAATGCCAGATCCAATAGTTGGTATACGTAAGAGCTTGCTTGTTCTCGCCCTTCTTCTTTCGGAAAGATGGCTTGAACCGGCTCATTGGCCTGCACCACAGATACCGCCACCCAGCTACAAAGAACGATAATGCCTTGTCTGACTATTCGGGGTATCAGGTGTGCGAAAGCGCGATTTCGGGTTCTCTTCATGGCTCTTCCTTGAAGCGTAAGTCACTGGGCATGGAACATGAGTGTATACTGCATACCTTTTTGACGGGTATGGTTCCTTGGCGTTCAGTCCCGCTAATTTGTTAAAAATAGGCTACATTGAAAAAGTTGCGAACTTAAGTTGTAACTTTTTACGCGGAGTGGGCACTTTTAGACCTGTCTCTCTGCCCTGACCCGTAGAATCGTCCATGGTTTGGATCATTGATGATAAAAGATATAACAGGATAACGATGTCTTTTCCTTCAGATTCCGTAGGAAGCCAATCGAAGGCACGCCAAACGTTGGCGATTCGGCTGTTACGGATTGTGTTTTCGATCTATCTGTTGATTACCATCGTTATCACTTCTGTTCAGATGACCAACGAATACATGCTGGAGAAGGACTCAATCCAGGAAAACTTCGTGGCTTATGAAAGTATCTTCTATGAAGGCATCGCCAATGCGCTGTGGAATCTCGACTACCCCCAATTAAACGCCATGCTCGATGGCATTCACAAACTCAGTGACATTGAAGGTCTGTTTGTTTATGACGCCAAGAACACACTGCTTACCTACAGAAGTAACAAGCACTCGAAAGGACCATCCGATAAAGAGTTCACTGAGCAAGAGATCAAAAAGCTGGGCTTGTTTTCATATCAATATCCGGTGGTTTATTACGAGGAAACCATTGGCTCAGTGGTGTTTTTTTCCAGTAATAAAATTGTTTTCAACAAGGTGAAATACAACTTTTTGACCATCATTGTAAACGCCACCATCAAAACAGTGATTTTGTGGTTGTTGTTCATTTGGGCGTTTAACCGTTACCTGGTGCGTGCACTCGATACGTTTATTTCCAAAATGGAAAGCACCAGCCTGGATACTCAGGACGATGCCCAAATTCAGCTGGATACCTTTGATACACACGAATTGCAGCGATTTCAGGACGTGTTTAATCGCATGACCCGCAGGATTCAGAGTTCCAGGCAATCTTTGGAGGCTCTGAATAATGATCTGGAGCGAAAGGTCATTGAACGAACCCGACAAATGTCTTTACAGCAGGAAATGCTGGAACAAATGAGCACCCAAGGACGAATCGGTGCCTGGGAATGGGATCTCAAAGAACGTCTGGTGTATTGGAGTTCCATGACCAAAACCATTTTGGGCTTGGAGCAGTCGGCTGAACCTCGTATCTCACTGATCTGGCGTTCAGTGAAAAACAGGCGGGAGCGCCGACGCCTCAAACAGAACATCAAAGCCTGTGTGAAATATGGTCAGGATTGGTCGCAGGAATTGCAATTGGTGACCGCGAAAGGTGAGACGATTTGGGTGACTATCACAGGGGGGGCAATGTTTGAAGAAGGCCAGTGCATACGGCTTTATGGTTCATTGCAGGACATAGATGCACGAATCAAAGTACAGGAAGAGCTAACCCAAGCCAAAGAAGCCGCTGAAATTGCCACCAAGATGAAGAGTGAGTTTCTGGCGACCATGAGTCACGAGATTCGTACCCCGATGAATGGTGTCTTGGGTATGTTGCATTTGTTGCAAAAGACCAAACTTAATGACAAGCAGAAAGGCTACGCTGACGTTGCAACCTCCAGTGGGGAGTTCTTACTGGGGCTGATAAATGACATTCTTGATTTTTCCAAAATCGAAGCAGGCCACCTGGAACTCGAATCTTACGAGTTCAACCTAGTCACCTTGCTGGGTGATGTCGCGAAGAGCTTCGCCATTAAAACCTACGAACGGGATATACAACTGATTCTGGATGCCAGCCAGGTTCCACCTGTGAATGTACTGGGGGATTTAGGACGAATCAGGCAGGTGTTGTCGAACCTGATCGGTAATGCCATCAAGTTTACCGATCATGGTCACATCATGATAAGAGCTGTTTTAGCACCAGGGGGCGAAGACATTTCTACTCTGGGAGGAGCCAGAGCAGGCTACCGATTGCATTGCCAGATAGAAGATACCGGTATTGGTATCAGTGAAGACAAACAAGCGCATATCTTTGAACTCTTTACTCAGGTGGATGCTTCTACCACCCGCCAATACGGCGGCACCGGACTGGGTCTGGCAATTAGCCGCGAGCTCTGTCGAATAATGGGCGGGGATGTGCGGGTCACCAGCGAACTGGGGCGGGGCAGCGTGTTCAGTTTTGATATCATATTGGGAGCTGTTGCTGACGACTTGTTGGTAGAGCGCAGTGTCTTACTGGCTGATGATGCTTTATTCACGGAAGGTGCAGTACAGGCGGAAGGCACCTTATTTGCTGAGGGCTCTTCATTAGCTGAAGGCTCTTCATTAGCGGAGGGCTCTTCATTCGCTGAGGGCTCATTACTCGATGAAAGCAGTGCCATTGCAGAGGCCTCTCTGGTTAACGAGGGATTAAACACCGAATTCGGTGAGTACAACTTTACAGGAAAACGTGCGCTGGTGGCCGACCTGTATCCGCCTTCTGCCAATGCTTTAGTGGCTCAATTATCAGTCTGGCACATGGAGGTCAGTATAGTCGCCAGTGTTTCTGCCTTACATGCCCAGGTTACAGACGGGGATCAATCGTCGTCATCAATAGATGTCATCTTTATTGATCGTAGCTTCCTGCCTTTAATCACAGAACATGTCGAAACCTTGATCGCAGACCATTGCCCAGATTGTGCCTTGGTGCTTGGACAACCCATTGGCCATAACCAGAACGAGGCCCAGTTGGCCAGATTAAGCTGGTTTACTTGTCTTGAAAAACCATTAACCCCGATTGAATTGCATAAACTGTTGTCCGGCATGTTTGATCCGCAACATTTGACGGCTGGATTAACAGAGCAATCGATAAATGCGGCTGACCCAACCAAAACTAACTCGGTTGCTTCATCCATGCATCCATCGACTGAGGAGGAAGAGGCTCCGCTGATTTGGCCGGAGCAAGTTAATATACTCTTGGTCGAAGACAATGACATTAATCGAATGGTCGCTTCCGGTTTGTTAGAGCGCGTGGAGTTGAGTTGTGATGTGGCAGTGAATGGGCAGGAGGCACTCGACGTCCTGAATCAGTCGGAGACAAACAACCAATACGACTTGATTCTAATGGATTGCCAAATGCCGGAAATGGATGGCTACGAAGCCACTCGGGCCATTCGATCCGGTGCCGCCGGAGAACGCTATCAGAGCATCCCGATTTTGGCGATGACAGCCAATGCACTGGAAGGTGATCGCGAGCATTGCCTGGCAGCAGGCATGGACGACTACCTTACCAAGCCCATTGACCCGGATGTGCTCTATGAAAAATTGCACCTTTGGTTACAGGAAGATAAGGCATAAGTCATTTCTGAATCAGTAGGCAAACCGCTCTGTCTGTGTTGAAATACCGCTTTTCTAAAGCAAGGTAACCGACGTTTGAACCACGACTCCAACGATTCCTCATCGCTTTTTGTTGTTCCTGTCCAGCCCCGTACCAAGACTTCTGATGTGCTGGTATCCCTGATGGCCTTATCTCAGGGGCGAACCGTTACCCTAAGAGCCCTGACTGAGCGCTTGGGTGATCGTACCTTTGGCATGGTGTTGGTACTGATAGCAATCTTTAACGTGATTCCGTTCATTTCTTTTGTGGCGGGGTTACTGATTTGTGTATTGGGGCTACAGATGGCTTTTGGCCGCCCCAACGCCTGGCTGCCGGCGTTTATACTGGATCGCCCGTTACCTGGTGAACGAGTTAAAGCCACGCTTCAAACCTTCGAACCCCGGGTACGAGCCATTGAACGCTTTTTAAAACCGCGCCTGGCATTTTCAGAAGCCCCGATTGTCGACCGGATCAATGGCGTGATTATCGCAATATTGGGCTTGATCAGTGCTTTACCTATCCCTTTGGTGAACTTTATCCCGGCCTTTGTGGTGCTGGTCATGGGATTGGGCTTGCTGGAGCGTGACGGCCTGGTTCAGATTTGCGCGGCGACTCTGGGGGCCACCGCCATTGTTGGGTTTGGTTGGATGTTTTTGATTGGATGAGATGAGAATTAGTAACTTTGCTTATTCGACCAGATGTTCGTACCCGATTTCTTCAATGTAATCCTCAATAACATCGCACACCTTTTCTGCATCAGAAGTGCAAACACTTTGATTTAAAACGACGACGTTGTTTTTGGCGTCTTCTATCACATGGTCACACATGATTTCAAGGAAGGACAAGACCCTCTTCGCTTCGTCTTCTGTATTAATGGACAGATTACTGAGAACTCTTAGGACTGTTTCGTCGTTAAGCTGTTTCGCATAGTACGCCATAAAATCAATGATTGGCTTATGTATATTTTTCATCAAACTATCCTTGTTTATTATCGGGGGCAGCTGTAATCCATTCCATAACAAAAGTGAATTTGAAATCAACTGCTCAGTTTGAGTCTTTCACCCAAACCAGTTCAGTATCCCGAATATCTTTTAGCAGAGGGATGTGCCGGTCAATGATGTTCTTTACCGCGTTTAGGGCTTCTTCGCTGTCGGCATCGCAGTAAAAGCTCAGTTGGTCGCCTTCTGCAGAAATTTTACAAAGCCCCATCGGGAAGTGTACGAGTGCGTATTGGGTCTGGTCATCGACGGTCACTTTGCGGGCAAAATGTTTGCTGAGCATGGTTTTGTACTTTTCCGCTTTTGTGGCCGTCAGTGTGGATTGGGTGGTTGGCATAGGGGCTCCTCATTTGTTGTTTTATTGTTTTGCTTTTATTGCGTTATTTCTAGCGCTGCGGATTGGGTTGAGGTGGCAAGGTCGCGCTGTAGGTGCCTTTTAAATCCACAGGGGCAAAGCCTTTCAATAATTCGGTTAAGGTGTTTTCGGGATTCAGAGACTGAAAGCGATCCGGATGAAACCATTTGGCCATGGATTCAATGGCGTAGAGGTTCAGTGGCGAGTTGTAGAAGTGGTGCCACAAGGCGTAACTGCGGCCGGAGGTGACTGGCGAGAGGTGCGAAAAGTGTCTGCCATTGAGCACGGTTTTCAGCGATTGTTGCGCATTGTCATAAGGAACCTGAGCACCCAAGATCAAGCTGTTGTAATGCGTCGGTTGATTGTGTGTCGTTTGATTGGACGTCAGAGCCCCGGAATAGGTGCCAATATAAATATCAAAGCCGGAGATTAAGGCGGCTTCGGCACTGATCTTACCCACAGGGCCGGGCAGTTGACCTTTGGCGATGCTGATGCCGCCAGCGAACAAGGCCATATCGGCGAACAGGCCTTCGGCGATGGTAAAACAGCAGGGTTGTTTAGTGCTGGCCCAGACGTCTAACAAAACCTTCGGATAGGCACTTTGAGGAACATCCGCCAGGGTGGTTCTGATGTGATTTAGACGTTGCTGGTAATCTTGGGAAAAGGCCAGTGCGGCGTCGCTGTAACCGAGCACTTGCCCGACAATTTCAACGCTGCGGGCGGTGTGTTGAATCGGGTTTTGTCGGAAGTCGATGAACACCACTTTGACTCCGACCGCAGAAAGTATTTCAAGGATGTCTTTTGACTTGGCTCCTGGCCCATGGCCATCAAGCCCGAAAATGGCGACCTCGGGTTTCAGTTGTAGGATTTTTTCGACACTGACGCTGGTTTCACTGGTTTGACCGAAGGTGGGTATCTGATCGATTTCGGGAAACGCGGTCTGGTAGGCTTGGTAGCCTGCGGGGTCAAACTGTTTGAAGTCGTTCATCATACCAACCACCCGATCCAGCGGGCGATTTACCCCCAATACGCCTAACACGGCAAGAAAGCGACCTTCGCCGAGAATAATGCGTTGGGCGGGGGCGTCCAGGGTGATGTTACGGCCAGCGATGTCCGTAATCTGGATGCTAGCATGGCTTAAATTAATGTGGCTGATGCTCAAGAACAGCAACCACCACATACCCTTCAGATAACGGGAGGGCATGTGAATGCGATTTACTAGGGTGCGGAGCGATTTCTTCATAGACGGTTGGCTTTGGTAAATTATTTAATGTGGCCGAAGGTGCTCTTCCTTGAGCGTCCCACCGGAGTACGGTGGGAGGTTACTTCCTGGGCACGAACTGGCGCGATTATTGACTTACCACTGGTAAGCCAAAGACACACGAACATCACGACCGGGTTCCGGCAAGCCAATCGGGTCGGCGCTTTCTCTCATGGAGAAGAAAGTC
>JBFHTA010000189.1:0-7636 GCA_041590855.1 Pseudomonadales bacterium | reverse complement strand
TTGTTTGATGCCTACCAACAGAGTAAAGCCAACTTAAAAGCGTCTGATCTCAGTTTAAACCTAAGTATGATTCAAGAGCTGATACATCTTATGGGTGGCGAGTTGAACATGGCATCAGAGTTTGGCAAAGGTAACGTAATCTGGTTCACCGCCAACATGCCGGCCAGCGAAGTGGTGCAGGAAGATGTTTTTGATGACTCGGTACTCGAAGGATTACATCTGCTGGCTGTGGATGACAACGTCTCTATCACCAAAGTTATTGCTCACCATGCCCATGCCTGGGGAATGGAAACCTCCATTGCCCATGGGGGTCCCGAAGCACTCGCTATTCTACGTAATAAAGCCAGCCTTGAAGAGAAAATTGACGTTGTTGTGCTGGATTACAAAATGCCGATCATGAACGGCATTGAGCTCGCAGCCAAAATTAAAGAAGACAACCTGATTACCAACGATGTACTGGTAATCATGTTAACCGGTCTAAATTTCACACCGAACAACACAACGGTTAAAAATGCAGGCATTCGCCATATCTTAACAAAACCCGTCTCTGGTCAGGCATTAAAGCAAGTCATCCTAAAAGGCTTGGGACACATTACCCACTCCAACACACCAACCGACCTTCATCAACTTGATGACATTAGTCGCCACAAAACCCTGAATATCCTGATCGCGGAAGACAATCAGGTATCGACCAAGGTAATTTGCGGTATGCTCAGAAAAATCGGGGTCAGTTATGAAGTCACCAATAATGGGGAACAGGCTTACGAAGCCTTCCGCAAAGGAGACTTCAATATCGTCCTCATGGACTGTGAAATGCCGATCATGGATGGTTTTGAAGCAACGCAAGCCATTAGGGATTGGGAAAAGCGGAACAACAAGCCCGAAGTCCCCATCATTGCGCTTTCTGCCCATGTAATGCCACAGCAAAAAGCAATGTGCATGGACTGCGGAATGAATGATTACATAGAGAAGCCTATCGAACTCAGCACCTTACGCTCCAAGCTTAAGGACTGGGCACCGGTTGTCTCTGTCGTAGAAGAGACGGCAGAATAACCAACCGTCTTTTCACTGTATCTGCTGCTCCCAAAAAACAGTCAAATGAATTACCATATCCGGCCAGGTTTTTCTTGGTCGACTAGGGTATTTATTCTAAATACCCTTTGAATCCCCAATTCGAAGCAAAGGCAGTTTATCCAATGGGCGATTATTCAATTCACTTTTCAGCAGATCTCGCTCGAAGTCATGGTTTAGAACAAGCCATCGCTTACTCTGTTATGCTGCAATTTCAACACTTTCGACCAGGAAAGAACGGCTGGATTGAAATCAGTAACGAAGACTGGTTAGCAAAACTTCCTTTTTGGTCACTAGAAACCATTCAAAGAGCTCTCAATCAATTAAGGGTTCACGGTTTGATCGACATCCATCAATCAGGAACCACACTCAGTCCCAAATGCTTATATCGGATCATCCAACAAAATACGCAACAGCGAACAGGAATTCCGATCGTCAACACAGTGCCTGGAGGAGCAGCAGGTCAAGTTGCCAATCAAGGGCAAACAGCGCAAACCGGCCACAATCGTCAGCAACAAAGTTTTTCTCGTTCAGGGCCAATACCAGAACAATGGCAGCCGGACCCTCATGTATTTCAACAATTGACTCGTCTTGGTATTCCGGAGAGCTTTATTCAGGAAGCCATCCCGGAGTTCGTGACCTATTGGCGAGAAAGTGGCAAGCACGCAATTAGTTGGGGAGCTAAGTTCCAGGAGCGGGTAAGAAAACTGTGGATGGAACACGAAACCAAGGTTGCCTCGAATAAGATTCCTGCGCCAATCACTAAAGATTGGCAACCAAGCCAGGATGCACTGGACATACTGATCCGCGACGGCATTGATCCGCAATTCATTAACGACAGCGTGGCAGAATTTCTGCTGTACTGGATGGAGCGTGGCAGTGCTGAAATTACCTGGAATAACAAGTTCGTCAGCCATATCCGACATCAGTGGCAAAAGTTCTGTTCTACCATAGAGCACTCGACCAACCCGACACGCATTCCCAAAAACTGGCAGCCTAGCCCGGAATGCTTTGACATCGCGCGAATGGCTCAAATAGATATAGAATTCGTCAACGAACAGATCAAGCCCTTTGTGTTATATTGGTCAGATACGAATCAAACATCCACATCGTGGAATACTAAGTTTGTACAGCACCTGAAATGGAGCTGGGCGAAACGTCATCAGTTGGACAACATTGGACAATCGGTAAGTCATGAAAAAGGTTCAGCACATCATCAATCCGGTCACCGAGCAAATCAGTCATTCATCGAACGACATCAAGACACCAGTTGGGCAGACGAACTCTAATCATCACAGTAATCACAACAGTCAGTCCACTACTGCGGAGATGGTCGCCGCGATTACATACCTGTTTGGCGCGTTCGAACTGGCCTATCACAACCAGTTTAAGCGTGCCTTTGGCGACCTGGAAAGTCTGAAAAGTGCCAAACGCTTATGGGCAATGCAGTTAAACCGTTTCAAACCGGAACAGATAAAGCGAGCCACAGATCAGGCCATTCAAACCAACAAATTTATGCCTTCACTGCCTGAAATAGTACAAATGTGTGAGCATGATCTATCAGAGTACGGATTACCCGACGACTACTCTGCGTATGTTGAAGCCTGTCGAGCAAGCAGCCCGAAAGAAAAATACAAATGGACGCACCCTGCAGTTTATTGGGCAGGCAGAGCCACCGGCTGGTTTCTATTACAAAGCGAACCTGAAGCCAAAGTCTTCCCGATTTTCAAGAAAAACTATCAGCAACTATGCGCCAAAGTCAGAGATGGAGAAACACTGGCCATTCAGGTGACCTCAGACGCCCCCCAGTTGGAAAGCATTCCCCTGCCAAAAGAAGAACAGATAAAACAGCTCGAAGCACTCAGAAAGCTAACCGGGTTGTAACCTATTCATCAGCCCACCGAAACCACAAGTTGAATCTGAACACGCCCCCAGACAGGATAGAGTCTGGGGCGGCCTAATTAGCGTTCTTGGGTCGTAATGCAATGAGCTCTTTTTCTTCTTGCGCAATACGCTGTGCCGCCAGGATTCGGCGCTGCTGCTGCAAGACATACTGAATCAGCTCTTCACTCAGCGCTTCGCTGATCCGTTCAAAGTTTACACGGATCATATAATTAGCACCGTGCGGCCCGGGAATGGATAGCTTGTCACACCCGATAACACGTCCGGTTACCAAGATCCGGCGGTGGTCGGATGCTAATAACATGTCAATTAAAATGATACTGTCATCGGAGAGCGGTTCCCCTCCGGGAAAACCAATACCACAGGCACTCATACTGACATTCAAGGTGCGATATTTCTGCTGAAATCCGGCATCGACATGACCCGTTACCGAATCCGCAAACATATCCAGTTTTTTATTCAACAGATCCGCAAGAGCAGATAATTCGGGAGAATTTTGACGGAGCCGTTCAATTTCGGATGAAATTTCGGCGTCAAGAGCTCGAATATCAGGATCAGGTTCAACATTTAACTCCCCTTCAAGCCAAAGTTTTTCTTCAGACAAAGAAAGGGCACGGTATCTAAGACTGACCGTATCGGCGATTCTAAAATAGCGTCGACGGTCTAATCCGCCACTGACTGGAGCTGACTGTCCCATAAAGCCTCTATATTCTTATTATTCTGTTCGACTTATTTATAGTAATCTAGAAAATCTCTTCTGGCGACAATTCATACAATTCATCGGTCGGATCAAACCCATCCTGGTACGGATCGAATGTTTCTATCTGATCCACATGTTCTTCGTAGGGATCATCCTTCACAATCACAATCTCAACACGACGGTTTAATTGACGACCTTCAGGGGTTTCATTGTCGGCAATGGGTTTGGTTGACCCCCATCCAACGACTTTAAAACGTTTTCGACGAAACTCCTCGAATGCCAAAAGTTCATTCGCTAACGCTTGCGCCCGAGCAGAAGAGAGTTCGTAGTTATTGGCAAACGGACTGGAACCAGGCAAGGCAATATCATCGGAATGCCCTTCAAAGCTCAAGGTGCCTTCTACCATCAATAACATGTCTTTCAGTTTTGCTAGTACCGGGAAGAACTTATCATCCAGCGTTGCTGAGCCGGATTTGAACGAACCGTTCTCCTGAATACGGATCACAATACGACGATCTTTCGTTTCAACCTGAATGGAGCCTTTACCCACCTCTTCCTGCATATGGGTTGCGATTTCAATAGCATCCTTTTCAGCATCGGCTTTTGCAGCCTCAGCCTCATCCTTGGTCTGCATATCTTCACGGAGTCGCTGATTGTCTTCTGTGGCAATGTTTTGCGCCTCAGGGTCCTGACACTCAACGTCCAGGCTTTCTTTAGTGGTATCAGAAGTATCTTGGTAAATTACATTGAGAGGTGTCGGATCTGGACGCCCCGGGCTGAATTCCTGGGCAATAATACTGGTTCCCTTGGGAATCTCTGCCAAGTTCTTTACATTCTGAACACCAAACGCATTCATCAGTGAACCGGCAAGACGTTTAAAGCGAATTGCATCAATCTCCGCAAACGACAGCAACAATACGAAAAAGCACATTAACAGTGACATTAAGTCAGCAAAGGTCATCACCCAGGCGGGCGTGCCAGCTTTCTCTTTTTTCTTTGGTTCGTCGTCACTCATCCAGGCAGTCGCTTATCTTGAGGTTCGCACTGGAGGCCGATCAGGCCCCTGTCATTATACTTCCGGCGGACGCTTACCTTCTGCAAGGTAAGTACGCAGCATGGACTCAATTACTTTAGGGTTCTGGCCTGCTTGAATGGCCAACAGCGCATCAATCACCATGCGCTTGGACATGGCTTCCTGCCCGGCCCTCAAATTCAGCTTATCAGCAACGGGCTGGGCAAACATGTTCGCCACCATGGCACCATATAAGGTAGTCAACAACGCAACCGCCATCGCAGGACCAATGGATTTAGGATCATCCATGTTCGCCAACATGGCCACCAGGCCAATCAAGGTACCAATCATCCCCATTGCCGGTGCCACCTCACCCAGCTGAGCAAAAATACCTGCGCCCGAGTCGTGGCGTTCAACCGCCAAATTCATTTCTTTGGTGAGTAGCGTTCGTACAACTTCCGGATCATGACCGTCCACCAGAAGTTGAATGCCATTCATTAAGAATTTATTTTCGGATTCTTTGCCTTCAAGGGATAACAAACCGCCTTTACGGGCTTCCGCCGCCATATCAACCACTTCAGTGATCAAATCTTCCGGCGATTGAATTTTGAACATAAACGCTTTAGCAGCAATCTTTCCGGCAGCCAGAAACTGCCCTAATTCATACTTCATCAACACCGCAAATAAGGTACCACCAATAACAATCAGAAGAGAGGGTATGTTAAGGAACATATGCGGAGAGCCACCAAGAACCATGGCAGCAATCACAATTGCAAAGGCACCTATTATTCCGACGAGTGTTGCTAAATCCACAAGATCCCTCTTTATTGACTGGGGCAGATAGAATACAAAGTAACAGAACCCTCTAGTATAGTATTAGAGTTTTCTATCAACATCATGAACTTATATCGACTCAATTATTAAAAACTTAAGGCTATTTTGTATTTTTCATCGATTACTTGAGTCACTCTAAGAATACTAGGATAATAGAGCTAGCTTTCCACCGAAACAGATTTTTTTATGACGGAACAAAATCACACTCTGGACTTTGAATCCTCGCTCACTGAACTTGAGACGCTGGTTCAGTCTCTCGAACAAGATAACCTGAGCCTGGATAAGTCACTTGCAACGTTTGAACAGGGCATTAAGCTTTCACGCACCTGTCAGGCAGCTTTGGATCAGGCAGAACAAAAAGTCAGCATTCTACTTGGCGAAACCGAGCAACCGTTTAATCCTCCTTCTACAGGCGAATAACACGTACCTTGAATATTAAAGCACTCATGCAGCACGCAGCCGACCGCTGCAACTCAGTCCTTGAGCAAACCATTCAGCGTCAACCCGAGATCAGTAATCTGAAAACGGCGATGGCCTACAGTGTAACTAATGGCGGCAAACGCTTCAGACCAGCTCTGATATACATGACACTGGAAGCCCTGGGTGTTTCTCATGAAAAAGGCGATGCCATTGCCGCAGCCATTGAGTGCATTCATACCTACTCATTGATTCACGATGATTTGCCAGCAATGGACGACGATCAACTTCGTCGTGGTATGCCAACGTGTCATGTTCAGTTTGATGAAGCCACCGCCATTCTTGCAGGAGACGCATTACAAGCATTAGCCTTCGAGATCATTGCCCAAACAGAACACCTGACCGACACTCAAAAAGTCGCCATCATTCAGGTATTAGCTGCGGCCTCAGGGCCGAACGGCATGGTTGGTGGGCAGGCGCACGACCTTGATTCTGAAGGCAAGGAACTCAATCAGCAGGAACTGGAAAGCATCCACAATCGAAAAACCGGCGCGCTCATTGCCGCTTGTACCGAAATGGCCTGTATTGCAGCCGATGCAACCATACAAACCCGCGCCTTATTGAAAGAATTTTCCTTAACGTTAGGCTTGGCCTTTCAGGTATCTGACGACATCATTGATATTACCAGCTCAACCGAAGTGTTAGGTAAACAGCAAGGTTCGGATCATCAACTGGATAAAGCCACCTACCCTAAATTATTGGGCCTGGAAGGCGCTCAGGACTACCTGAATCAACTCAAAGACAAAGCATTAACCCTTCTAAGCCAGGCGGATCTGGTATCTTCGGAACAATTAATAGCCCTGACTCACTTTGTCGCTGACCGGGATCACTAGTCCCGGTTCGCGTTACCATCACCCTATCACTATATGAATCTGTGGCCGGTAGAAGGCCTGATCAAGCATACCTTAATCAACAGCCCCGCTGAATAAGTCGATTAAGTTGGCACATTGCTACTTTGTCGAGTTACTGCTTTGTAGTAGAATGCGCCGATTAACCTAAGGGCCCAGACTAGGTAATCGACCCAACATGATCTTCCACAAAATACCTGAAAGTCGTCCAGATACCCCATTACTGGACAGCATTGATCGTCCAGACCAGCTTAGACGTATATCCTCTGCGACCTTGCCACAATTGGCTAAGGAACTTAGGGAGTTTTTGCTATATTCGGTCGGTCAATCCGGAGGTCATTTTGGTGCAGGTTTAGGCGTCGTCGAACTGACGATAGCCCTGCATTACGTATTCAACACACCTGAAGACAGATTAGTCTGGGACGTAGGCCATCAGGCATACCCACACAAAATTCTGACGGGCCGAAGAGAACAAATGACCAGCATCCGCCAAGCAGGCGGACTCGCTGCCTTCCCGCGCCGCGCCGAAAGCGAATACGACACCTTTGGCGTTGGGCACTCCAGTACCTCCATTGGGGCAGCCTTAGGAATGGCATTAGCTGCACGCCAGAAAGGGGAAGATCGTAAAGCTGTTGCCATTATTGGTGATGGCGCCATGACCGCAGGCATGGCGTTCGAAGCAATGACCCACGCGGGAGACAGTGGCGCAGACTTACTGGTGATTCTAAACGATAACGACATGTCGATTTCAGAGAATGTCGGCGGTTTATCAAACTACTTGGCCAGATTACT
>JBFHTA010000188.1:0-7652 GCA_041590855.1 Pseudomonadales bacterium | reverse complement strand
ACATCGGTGGACGTACCGCCCATGTCGAAGGTTAATAGCCGTTCTTCCTGAATGTCAGTCGCCAGAGAGCGAACTGCGGCTAATCCTCCGGCTGGGCCAGACAACAGCAGATTCACTGCGCGGTTGGCTGCTTGTGACGCATCGATGGTGCCGCCGGATGATTGCATAATGGCTAATGGCGTTGGCGAGACTTGCTTTCTTAGTTGCGTTAGATAATTGGATACCAGCGGGCCCAGCCAGGCATTTAACCAGGTGGCCATACCACGCTCATACTCTCGGTATTCCGGTAACACATAGGATGACCGGCTGATGTAATAGTCTTTGCCCAAGGCGGCTTCTATGCGTTTCTCGTTGCTGTCATCCAAAAAAGAAAACAGCAGGTTAATAGCGACGGCGTCCGGTGCCAGTGTCTTAAGTTGGTCTTGCAACTGCGTGATGTCGTCATCCGTTAATGCGTCAAAGGTCTCACCGTTGGCGTCCAGGCGGCCTCCGGTCTCCAGGCACAGTTCCGGGGGTACCGGGGGTGTTTGTGGTTCTGGTGTCAGGTTATAGAGTGCCTTACGTGTTTGACGACCAATGGTCAGCGTGTCTTTAAAGCCGCGATTAGTGATGTAAGCCGTCTTCACGCCTTTACCTTCAAGCGCTGCGTTGGTGGCCACGGTGCTGCCATGGACTAAGATCAACTCGCCCTGTTCAATTAAGGGCAGGAGTCCTAGTTCCTGAATGCCTTGCAGAATGGCTCTGTCCGGCGCGTCAGGGGTGGATAGTACTTTATGAACCTGTATTTGTTGCCCGTCAAAGAGAACAAAATCTGTGAAGGTACCGCCGGTATCAACGCCAAGAAACATGTGAGAACCTTAGTTTGGGTGCATGATAGTGAGGGATTTTAAGGGCGGCTACGGCCAGGAACAAGTGGTAATCCTATGCGTCGGAGGTTCTTTGGTTTTTCCTATGGCTGGTCCTGGATAGGCCAGCCTGATGCGTGGAGATTTTTGGCAAGAGTCGTGACAGAGGTTATTCAGGCACAGAATTTACGGGCCGCTGAGATAGACGTAACCTTGTTATTAGATGCGCTATTGCGGGATGCTCCGCTATTAGATGCACTGCTGTTAGATGTACTGCGTGTATGGGGGTGATTGGTGTTAGCCGTATCGGCTGAGAAGCCATACCGCTCGGCAGCGCTGGCCGGAGAAGAGTGTTTCGTTGCTTGTGTGGCAGCGTGACCGGATAAGGTATCGAGCAACAAATTGGCTTTAGCATCCACTAAGGTTACAAAGTGATCCAGCGAGTCTCCGAGAATACCGTGCAAAGCCGCTTTCTTGACCGGCACGGTTGTTTGCAGATTCGGTAAACTTAAATCATTTTGGTCTTTTATTCGATGAATCAGGGTTGCGAACTGAAAGACATCCAGTAAGTTGAAAGGGCCAGGGGTGAGTTCGTCGAACTGATCCCGACGGCGTATGCAATCGACAATGTCCTCATCCAGTTGCCAGTGCTTGGCGAGCACAACGCCAATATTGGCTGAAATCTGGGAGGGGATAGCTTCAATTTCTTCCGGAGAAGGCATAGCCAGTTTCTTGTGTTGAAAATAGGATAGCAGCATCAGAGTACCCACGTGATACATAGCGCCTGCCAATAATGCTTGATCGGGATCGACCCGGACACCGTATTCAGAAATCCGGCTGGCAATGGCTGAACTCAATGCTCCAATACGCAGGTTGTTTTGCCACAGTTTCCGTATGACATGCCGGGAGGGTATGCTGGATTTCACAAACGTGGTTTGCATTGAATGCGTCAGGACAATCGAAGTCACTGAAGTTGTGCCCAAACGTATGATGGACGAATGTAAATCCGGTGACGGTCGTGTGCCATAAAATGCAGTGGAATTAGCCGCTTGCATAATGATGGAGGCAATTTCAGGGTTGGCATGCAATGGTGGAAGCAAGTCCTTGACCCGAAAGTTAGGGTTGGCCAGGGTGTGTCGTAGCTTCATGGTGGTATCGGGTAAATTCGGGAGTTTGATCTTCCCGGCGAGGATGTCCTGATAAACTTTAAATTGAATGCCTGAGCGCCACATATTTCGCCGTTCCAAGTGGGTTAGTAGTTCTTATTTATTGTTATTATTTTTTGTCATGAAAAATCATTAGACCTGATCTTCATACTAAAACATTCGTTTAAAAACACAAAGCCATTTCCGGTAATTAGTCTGGTTATCAATGGCTTGTTCAGAGTTTTTCGAGAGACAGGTTAAAACCATAGATGGTTTATTCAGGACAGCGCCGAGGCTTATGATTCCCTGATGAAATAGACGATCATCAGGTCCAAGAGGACGGGATCACAGAGTTGTCGCTCTTGAGACCTAACGCTTAATGAGGTTAACCAAACTGAGGGTAGGCGGTGGCGTAGCTTCTGGAAAAAGAGGTGATTGGGTATTTGTTAATCAGCGGGGCCAGACCACGAAAGATGATTAAGGAATGACCATCGATCATTTGCGTAAAATGGTCTGCCTCTTCACGTATTAACTTTTCTTTTACCGCTTTTATAAAGGGAAAGCTGTCTTTTAGGGCAACAACGTTCGGATCTTGTCGGGTGTGTTTAAAGTGAATCACTGCCATATGAAATACATCAACCAGGCTGAACGGTTGTGCGTTTACATCCTGGTAGTTGTTCCGTTGTAAAGCGCATTCACAAACAGAAGGGTGTAGTTTCCACTGAATGGCTGCCAGGGATGACATATTGCTGGCCATTGAAAGAGGAATGCTTTGAGTATCCTGAGTGTTCGGTACCGCCAGGCCTTTATTGCGGAAACTGCTGATCAGCAAGATGGTGCCGAGGTGATACATCAGTCCGGCCTGAAAGCTCGGCTCGGCCGGGAATTGATTGTATTTGCCGATTCGGGCGTAGAGCGCTGCACAAAGTGCTGCAATTTGCAGGCTTTCTTCCCACAGCTTGCGAATGCTGTGGTTTGCAGGCAGGTTGTCAGTTAAGACAATGTTACGGATAGCAAACAGGGAAACAAATTCTGAAATCTGTGCTTCAGACAGATTATCCAGTGCCTGACTTAAGGTGCTGAGCGCTGGTGCACCGTAATAGCGATCAAAATTGGCGGCATTGATTAATAGCTGGCATAGATCCGGATCAGCCGACAATTGATCGTGTATGATTGGGTGATTAATCGCGCCATGATTACTGTGTTCTTTCAGGCGCTTTTGGAAGGTGGCGAAATTATTTCCCAATGAAAGCAATTTGGTGCGCCCATTGAGTAATTCCTTATACACCTTGTAATGTTGGTCTAGGCTCCACATCGCAACTACTCCTGTCAGTTAATTGGCCTTCCTGGCCGACGATGAACTCAAAATGAGCTCCGTTATACGTTTATACTGGTGTAATAACAAGCCTCTTCTATGGATCATTTTCCAAAGAGTTACTGAGTTTAATGCCCGGGTTAAAAAAGGTATGTGGGTTAGCCTTGTCAAAGGTTGTAAGATAATAGCCTTGTATTTGATACCAAACAGGATTGTAAACATTGTCATCGATAAATCTGGAAGCGGGTTGGTTAGCTCATCTGGGCGCGGAATTTGATCAGCCTTATATGCAGCAGCTCAAAACATTTTTAAAAGAAAGAAAGCAGGCCGGAGCGGTGGTCTACCCAGAGTCGGCCGATTGTTTTAATGCCTTCAATTTCACGCCATTTGATCAGGTAAAGGTTGTGATTCTAGGGCAAGACCCTTACCACGGGCCGGGTCAGGCGCATGGCTTGAGTTTTTCGGTTAAGCCGGGAGTGGCTATTCCGCCGTCTTTAAGGAACATCTACAAAGAGCTTGAGAGTGATTTGCACATTCGGCCGGTCACACATGGTTATCTGGAAAGTTGGGCTCAACAAGGTGTGCTCTTGTTAAACAGCGTGTTAACAGTGGAGCAAGGCCAGGCCGCTGCGCATCAAGGTAAGGGCTGGGAACAATTTACGGATCGGGCGGTTCAGGCACTCAGTACACACCGTGAAGGGTTGGTGTTTCTACTGTGGGGCAGTCATGCGCAGAAAAAAGGCAAGCAAGTGGATAGAACTAAGCATTTAGTCCTAGAGACAACCCATCCGTCTCCCTTGTCGGCACATCGCGGTTTTTTAGGTTGCCGTCATTTTTCCACACTGAATCAATATCTGATTCAACAAGGACAGCAGCCGATTAATTGGCAATTGCCAGACTAGGAACCATTAGGAGCAGATATGCCTGAATTGCCAGAAGTCGAAACCTCCTGTAATGGCATTCGTCCGCACATTGTTGAGCGGAAAGTAAGCGCGGTCGAGGTTCGGACGTCGAAGTTACGATGGCCGGTGCCAGATACCTTGGAATTTGAATTGGTTGGGCGTACTTTGCAGGCAGTCAACCGAAGGGCTAAATACCTGTTGCTGACCTTTGAGCACGGAACTCTGGTGATTCATCTGGGAATGTCTGGCAGTTTAAGAATTCTCAAAGCCGAAGAACCTCCGGGTAAGCACGATCATGTGGATATCGTCTTTAACGATGATGATCAGCGTGTGATTTTACGTTATCACGACCCGAGAAAGTTTGGTGCTGTATTGTGGGAAGAGGACATCCAGTCATCGCCACTGATTCAGCACTTGGGGCCGGAACCTCTCACAGATGCTTTTAATGCGGCCTATCTCCATCAACAAGCGCAAAAACGAACCGTCGCGGTGAAGCAGTTCGTTATGGACAATAAAGTCGTGGTCGGGGTGGGGAATATCTATGCTAACGAAGCACTGTTTATGGCTGGCCTTAGACCGACATTACCGGCCAATAGTATCAGTAAAGCCCGCTTTCAACGATTGGTCGAAGCCATAAAGACCGTGTTGGCCAACGCTATTGCACAAGGCGGCACGACTCTGAAAGATTTTGTTGGGGGAGACGGGAAACCGGGCTATTTTCAACAAACCTTGTCTGTTTACGGGCGTGCCGGTTTGCCTTGTACGTCATGCGCTACGGAATTAAAAGAAATTCGAATGCAGGGGCGATCTTCGGTTTATTGCCCAAAATGCCAAAAAGGTCGCTAAAAAAGCTGACAAAGCTTTAAAAGACAGCCTATTATTAGGTGATAATAAAATCTGATGAAGGTGTTGGTTTTACCCCACACAGGTACCGATTGAAGGAATATTAAGACCATGTATAAACTATTTACTAAGATCGCTAAATGCTTTGCAATGGCTGTGTTGGTGGTGCAATTGATTTTACCGGCTCAAGGGATGGCAAACTCCATCTCCAAGCAAAAACAGTTGAATGAGCCAGGCCCTGCGGAGATGGTACTGGATGGGATTGTGGTTCGCCCAATTATGTTGGGAATAACTTTGCTGGGTACTGCGGTATTTGTTGTAACCTCACCTTTTGCGTTACTGGGTGGAAACCTGGAAGATGCGGCGGATGAGCTGGTGGTCAAGCCGGCTAAAATGACTTTTATTCGTTGTTTGGGCTGTTCTCAGCCGGAACGTAAATTCGAAGTGGTTAAACAAGAGAAAGCAGAAGACGAATAAAATCTGAAGATTTTGTGCAAAAGGCCTCGTAAGAGGCCTTTTTTATGTGTGACAATAGCCTGCGTTCGCACTTAAGGAGAAAAATAATGATAACTAAACGAACGCTGGCCTGCTTATCAATTGTGTCTTTATTGCCGTTCACTTCCATTGCTCATGCGGAAATGGGCCCCTACGTCGGAATCGGGGCTGGATTTACCAAGTTTAATGACGATGGTTTTATTAGTGACATTACCGACGAACAAGATGACGACTGGGATGATACAGGGACAGCATACCGCTTCATTGCCGGATACAAATTTTCTGAGCACTTCTCGGCAGAGTGGACATACCAGGACTACAACTACAACGAATATGACATCAAAGCGCTGAGTAGTGTAGAGATGCAAGCATGGCATATCTCGGCGTTGGCTTCGTATCCAATTGAAGAAAGCTTCCTTGGCAAGTTGGATTTGTATGGAAAGTTTGGTTTTGGTGAGTCCGATTTTCGTTACAAGGGTGAGATCAACTTTGGAGACCGTGATGGTGATGATGAAGATGAAATCGTCAATGTTTCTGAAGAGCAGACGGCTGAGTCATTGATTTTTGCGGCGGGTGCCCAGTTCTATATTAATGAAGATTTCCGTGTAAGAACGGAACTGGACTGGACCACCTTTGAGTTAGATGATGCTTTCGGAACTGGCCCGGACACCATCTTCAACAAAGATTATTCCTTCACGGCTGTGAGTCTGACTGCGTCAGTACTTTACGCATTTTAATCTGATCGCTGCGCTGTTCCGATCCTTCTGGGATCGGATGCGGCCGTCACCGCGTTCTTTTCCTTATCCCATAAGATGGCTTGCATATTTCCGTACGTCCTTCCTACTGATTTCAATGTGTAGCCATAGCGCTCTAGCTCGGCCTGCTCTTTTTCAGTGAAGGTATCGGGCTCGTGCTGAATCACATCCGGAAGATACTGATGGTGGAATCGCGCTCGGGACACCCAGCTTTCAACGGGTGCCTGTTGCAGGTGCTCAAGGGCACCGAGAAACACCATGGTGATGATCCGGCTACCACCAGGCGTGCCTAGGATAGCAACGGACTGATCGCTTTCAATGATGGTCGGTGTCATGCTGGATAAAGGGCGCTTTCCTGCTTCGACAGCATTGGCTTCGGTTGCGACCAAACCGTAGGCATTGGGTACGCCTGGCTGCCGGGAGAAATCGTCCATTTCATTATTCAACAGCAAGCCAGTGTCTGGATCGGTATAGGCGGAACCAAAGGGAAGATTGATACTCAAGGTGGCCGAGACCAGGTTGCCTTTCTTATCAAGAACCGAGTAATGAGTCGTATCTGTGCCTTGTTTTGGTGGCAGTACCGGTTTTAATTGGGTGCTAGGAGTGGCTTGTCCGGGTTTAATACTGCTGGCCATTTGTTTAATGTAATGCGCATCGGTCAGAGACTTAGGTATCTTGGTGAAGCCGGGATCGCCTAAAAATTCTGCTCTGTCCCGGTAGGCTCTTCTCATGACTTCAACAAGCAGTTGAGTTTCTTCCGGAGTATCCGCTTTAGGCTGTGGGTGGTGAGACAGCATCCCGAACATTTGTTGAAGTGCGATTCCGCCAGCTGATGGTGGCGGCGCTGTAATGAAGTGATGCCCTTGATAGTCGAATTGTATCGGCTCACGCTCAATAATTTGATAGTTGGCCAGGTCTTTCTCTGTCCAAATCCCGCCTTGCGATGCCATGTTTGACACCAGGTGTTTCGCAGTTGAGCCCTGATAAAACCCGGAAGCCCCTTGATTGGCGAGTTTAGTTAACGTTTCGGCCAATGCGGTTTGGATGATGGTGTGTCCAAGGTCAGGTATTCCCCCATTAACAAGAAAGATTGACGCTGTGGTAGGGTCTGCCTGCATGGCTTTTAAGCGATACTTGGCCAGGGTCTGATAGACTTTGTCGACTGGGAAGCCGGTTTTGGCGTAATGGATGGCATCGGCCAGTGATGCTTTTAGAGGTAAGTTACCGTATTCCGTCGCTAAGTGTGCCAGAGCTGCGGCTTGACCTGGAATACCGGCAGCTAACGGACCATTGATAGACGACGGTGCATCAGAATCGCTGGAAGACGATTGATACAGCTTGGGATGGGCTTT
>JBFHTA010000187.1:0-7674 GCA_041590855.1 Pseudomonadales bacterium | reverse complement strand
GAGTCTAAGGTCTTCTCATTAATATTACTACTTGAAACGATCGGAGATTTCTTTGCTTCACTCACCTGTTCTGATGTTTGATTCTGTCCGCTAGCGCTCCCCGCCATAGGCACATCATTGCCAATATGCTCAGGCGCATTATCCCATAGCCCATCCTTTAACTGCCATACTTTAAGCTCTTCGGTAACGAGCATATGTATTAACTGGTCGATGATGTCCCAATCAGAGAGTTTGTGAAGTTGATAATTATGTGGGCGTGCATACTTGTAAAGATCACGTAGTGAATCAGACAAGGAGCCTTGCAAACACAAGTCTAGAAGAAAGTCGCGACAATAGAATGCATCACTAACGTAAGTCAGATGCGTTGGGGTTACTTCTATTCCTGCATCAAATGGATCGCAGAAAAGGTAATGGTTGCCCATTAAATCAGTAACATTGAATCCTTTTTGGTCAAACGTATTCATCGCCTTCCTTGGCATATACATGAACTAGTTAATGGCTACTGTGCCACCTTTGACAATAACCTGCGCTCCACCCTTAACCGTGGTCTTAGCACCACCATCTACCGTTACATTTTTACCCTTTATGGTGATAGTGCCGTCGCTCTTCATGGTGATTGATGAGCCACCGGTTTTTAGGCTGATCTCTTGGCCTGCTTCAATTGTCAGCTTTTTGCCAACGTTAAGTTTGTCTGAACCATCGATTTTGGTAGTTCTGTCTTTGGCGATCGTGAGATTTTCGTTGTTGTCGATCGTGGTAGTTCGGTCGTTACCTATCCAATCTGTCTGGTCATTTTCGACATTGAGGTGATGATCCTTTTCAGCATGAAGCATGATCAACTCATTGCCCTTATCATCCTCAAAACGAAGTTCATTAAAATTGGCATCCGAACCGGTTTTCGTTGAACGTGTTTTAATACCGCTTTGAGTTTTATTTGCAGGCAAATCATAGGGAGGCATTAAGTCTGCGTTGTAAACAGCGCCGATAATAATTGGCTGATCAGGATCTCCATTAAGGAATTCAACCAGCACTTCTTGACCTACTCTCGGGAAGAAAAATGCCCCCCACTTCTTGCCAGCCCAAGTCTGGCTTACTCTTACCCAGCAAGAACTCTTACTGTCCTTCTTCCCTTCCCTGTCCCAATGAAACTGTACTTTGACACGGCCGTATTTATCGATATGGATTTCATCGCCACTTTCACCAGTAACAACGGCCGTTTGAACACCATGAATAAGAGGTTTCTGTAATCTCTTTTCTGGCCGGTAAACAACCTCTTTCGGTACACATGAGAAGCTGGTTATGAACTGTTGTTCACTGCTTTGACTCGCACCTGATTGACTGGCAATGCTCGCGCCAAAGTTTACTTCTGTAAGCACATAGCCTTTTCCAATTTCACTTTTATCTTCGTGATCAATAAACTCAAACGTTGTTCCTGGGGTAAATGATTTGCAATTACAAGCCCCTTTGCGTTCGTGTGTATTCTTTTGCAGACTTTCTAGTCGCAGGTTTGCAATGCTTTGTGAACGATCACTGAATTCACTTTCTGCCAGGTATTCAAAAACTTCGTAATTGGCTTGATTTGAAATGACAGAACCATCTGCTCGGGACCCTTCAGGCAAGGCCTGAGGTTTCTCAAGGTCATAGCCTTTGTGAGTAAACTTGCCTGGAGTGATATGTAAGCCACCGTGCCACTCATGAACATGGGCTTCCGCCAAAGTCCCGGTTGAATGCTTAACTTTCTGTTCTTTACAAGGCTGATAGGCAGAAGCGTCATCAGCTAAAACAATGGAATGTTTGTCTTTTGCGTGTTCAAAGAAATAAAAAATGCCTTCTTGCTGCAAAAGTCGGGAGACAAAATCCCAGTCTGACTCTTCGTACTGTACACAGTACTCGTAAGGGGGATACGTCTTTTTTAACTTATCAATAAACTTAACGTTATGCTCACCAAACAGTTTTGAAATGATGTCTTTAACACTTAAGTTTTGAAAAATTCTTGAATTAATACGGTGTTGCATCAACCAACAGGTAGGCACGATCCGGGCCGAATAATCCCGATACAGATGCCCATCGGCTTCGTTGGGTGAACGCTGACCCAATGAACGCAACTCACTAACGATACCGTTGAAAAAACGTTCGACTGTTTTACCTTCATGTGACATTAGTACTGTAACAGTCACCGCTTTACCAATTAAGGCGTTAGGGTCAATCTCGACGCCATTGGTGTACATGAGAGCTTCATGTCTGAAAGGTTGGGAAATACCTTCGTGAGAGTTAAAACTGGTTAAGTGGAGAGTATCTTTGCCTAACGGAGTGACTATTTTGATCGCGTTTGCGTCTTGTGTGGCTTTTTGCATCCCTTCGCCTCTACTTCAAAGATTGCGATCGGCTTCACGTCATCCTGTCGCTTACTTGTCCGATCATAAATTCAGAGACTGGCGCCGAAGGGCGCCAGACAGTATCAGCAATAAAATTACATTTGCTGACCTTTAACACCGCTGTAGCCGTATACCAACGGAGCAGAAACGTTGTTCTTGTCGTCAGTAGGCGTAACAGTCATCATTAACTCTGTGTAGCTGATAGTGATCGTTTCGATAGGACGGTCACCTTGAACAGACATTTGATAGCTGCTGATCATAGCGTCAGTCAATTCGATCTTCATGATCTCTTCGATCTTGTCGCCTTGCTTAGTGATGTGGAAAACAGCGCTTTTACCTTTACCGATAGTCGCTTCTTTGAAAAGATCAGGAGATGCTTTGTCCTGAAGCTTAGTAATAACGATGTCGCTTAAACGAGTTGAACTTGCTTCACGATCCTGTGCAGTACCAGTGAAGGAGGTCAATTCACGGTTAGAACCCCAATCCATGGATAGAAGAGTGATTAGATCCTTGTACTCTTCTGCCGTTGTTTCACCTTTGATACCTTCATAGTTCAAGTACGTATTAGATTGCATGCTATGCTCCTTATGCATATATTTTTTTGGTCTATTGGTGACCAGGTTATAAGTCTGCCAAAACAGCCAGCAGACAGTAAAATTCCGTTTTGAGAAACCTTAAAGAATATTAATACACCTGAATAAGTTATTAATATTACTGAATAAATTCCTTCTCTAAGTAATACTGCATTCCTTGCAGTATGTATTCAAAATATTGGCTTAGTGTTGATGTCACGGAGTATATAAAGACAATTAAACTCCGCAACATCTAAAAGTAACCAAATCTGACTTATGTGAGGTCAAACACAAAATCATCATTTTCAATTGTGATCAGCACCTCATTTAGAGGTTCTAATTCAGCAATTCTTCCTAGAACTTTGACCGAAAGTTCTGGCAACAATTGATTCTGTAAAATGTTATGAATTACCCGAGCACCGGAGTCTGCATCGTTGCATTGTTCGACAATAGTCTTCACAACTTCCTCGGAATACGTCAGTTTGACACGATAGTTTTTCGCCATGCGTTTAACAACGCGCTGTAGCTGTAACTCAGCGATCAAGCTAAGCTTTTCATCATCCAACGGTAGATAAGGAATTACATTAAGGCGACCAAGAAATGCAGGTTTGAAGACTTCTAACAGATCAGGTTTCAACGCTTTTGCTAAACCAACAGTAGATGGCGCTGTATCTGGGTCTTCAAACAGCCTCATAGTCGTATCTGTCCCGACATTGGAGGTCATGATAATAATAGTATTTCTGAAGTCGATGTCTCGCCCTTCCCCATCCTTGATCGTGCCTTTATCGAAGACTTGATAAAAGATGTCTTGCACCCCAGGGTGGGCTTTTTCCATTTCATCCAGTAGTACTACACTGTACGGCTTTCTACGGACAGCTTCGGTCAATACTCCGCCTTCACCGTAACCTACATATCCAGGAGGAGAACCAAGCAATAAAGACACTTTATGTTCTTCCTTAAACTCAGACATGTTGATAACCGTTATGTTATCTTCACTTCCATACACTTGTTCGGCAATGGCCAGTGCCGTTTCGGTTTTACCAACCCCACTTGGACCTGTTAGTAAAAAGACACCATTTGGACGATTCTCGTCGCCAAGATGTGCACGAGACGTTTGCACGGTCTTCGTAATCAGTTCAAGTGCGTGAGATTGTCCGATCACTCGGGATTCAAGATGCGTTTGAAGATCCAGAATTGTCTCGATCTCGTCAGCTTGCATACGACCTAAGGGGATGCCTGTCCAATCTGAAACCACCTCGGCAACCAGTGTTTCCGTTACCTGCCAATGCACCATTGGCTCGGTCTTCGCAGATAATTCACTACGAATTTCTGCTAAACGCTCTTTAAGCGCTTCTTGCTCCTGATTGTCACCTTCGGTCGATTGAAGGGTGTTAGCAATTTCCTGTGCCTCAGCAACAAGTGATTTCTCTTCTTCCCAGCGTTGTTTTAAACGTTCAAGTTCGTCAGAGATCTCAGAAGATTGCTCTTTGAGCTCGGTTAATTTCTCAGAATGATCTTCGCCTATTAGTTGCTCTTTTTCCAAGACAGAGATTTCCGCTTGAGTTTGATCAAACGCGCGTTGTTTATCTTCAACAGGGCCTGGGGTTGCATCCTGACTCATAGCGACCCGTGCACACGCCGTATCCAAAAGGCCGACGGCTTTATCAGGAAGTTGACGTCCATTAATGTAGCGATCAGACAGACCTACAGCCGCTTGCAAAGCCTGATCAGAAATAGAGACTTGGTGATGATTCTCCATGACAGGCAACAATCCACGCATCATCACTACTGCCTTTTCAGGCGAAGGCTCTTCAACCTTTACTACCTGAAAACGACGCGTCAAAGCTGCATCTTTTTCGAAGTACTTTTTATATTCAGCCCAAGTTGTTGCCGCGATGGTGCGCAATTCTCCCCGTGCCAATGCCGGTTTCAGTAGGTTAGCTGCGTCATTTTGTCCAGCCTGACCACCACTCCCAATCATGGTGTGTGCTTCATCAATGAAAAGAATAATTGGAACGGGAGATGCCGAGACTTCATTAATCACTTGTTTGAGGCGATTTTCGAATTCACCTTTCATTCCGGCCCCAGCTTGCAGAAGCGCTAAATCCAGAACTTTAATGGCAACATTTTTAAGCTTTTCAGGCACGTCGCCCTGCGCAATTCGTAAAGCAAGACCTTCAACAACGGCTGTCTTACCAACGCCTGCCTCACCGGTAAGAATCGGGTTATTTTGACGTCTACGAGTAAGAATATCCGCCATCTGGCGAATTTCGTTGTCACGACCAAGAATAGGATCAATCTTGCCAGATTTGGCCTGTTCGGTAAGGTCAATCGTGAACTGATCTAATGCGTTACTTTTTCCAGTCGCCATAGGAGCAGAGCTTGTACTCACTGATCGACTCTGCTCATCTGAGTCTTTCTGAAGGTTTGGCCAAGCCTGCAGCAACTGGTCAGGATCAATTTTCTCCAACTGACGAGATCTACGCGCGACCCATACTGACAGTGTTTCATCTTTTAATAACGTGTAAATCAGGTACGCAGAACGAATTTGTTCATCACCAAACTGAATGCTTGTATCCAACCAAGCCTGTTTCAATAAACTTACCACCTGGACAGAGATACTAGGCAGAGAGTTGTTGCCGGATTTTAGCATCTCTAACCCCTGCTGAAGTTCTGCAAGCAATTCATCTCGGTTTACCCCAAAAGTACCGCAAATCACCTTCAGATCACCAAGCTCTTGCTCAAGCATTGCAGTTAGCCAATGATCAATCTCAACAGTGAAATGACTTCTGGATTGACATAAAGAGGTCGCCGCTTCCAAAGTAGATCGGCATTGAGGATTTAGCCTGTTAACAAGGCTTTTTAGCGTTGTAGTCGTCATACTGCGTCCTTTCGCTGACTGTTTCCAAAATTGAAAATCAGATAGATATTGTTGTTTGGTTGTTTAGTGGTCGGTGTGACAGCCTGGCAGACTGACCTAAGCAGGAATTACTGTCTCCCAATGAAGACAGCGGTAAATCGCCGAGCGTTGTTTGAACATTTAATTTAACGTCTAAACCGTCATCGACATAACTGGCGATCAGATCTTTCAGGGCTTTGTAGAGTTGTGAGCCAGGTTTTAATTGATTCACCAATTGGGGCGATGCTGGTTTCACAATCACCCTAACGGAAGATGAAATATCCCATACTTTCGACCCCAGGGTGGCTTCACTACCTAACCTTGCATATTGCCCCTCGGGATTAAAACGCGAAGCTAAGCAGGTTTGATCAGCTCGATCCAATGAGACCCATCTTCCTTGTAATTCATCTACTTGAACATCACAATTCAAGTAATCTCTTAAGATTGAGCGTAACCCTTCAGCGGATCGATTAACCTTATTGAGCCAACCTCCATAGTGAATATGCAAGGGCTTTGAACCTCCGGTAAGCGATAACAGCGCTTTGCTGAATGCATCCGATAAATTCTGACCTTGCTGCTCATAATGCATCGCCATTCGATACTTTTTCCATGCACGATAATTAAGTGAAATTAGTCGATGATTAAACAAATCAAAGAAATCACGCATGGCGGTATCACGATTTTTGATACACTGTAATAACAGCTCACTGTAATGCCTTGGAAGTACACCACTTGGACCGGTTAAGCCCATAAAGCTGACGTAAATATCTACCCAGTTAAGGTTACCTTCCTCTTTGACCACTTTCGCTTTGCTGATAGCAACCCCGGGAAAGCCCAGATGCTGATCACTTTTGAACCGAACAAGTTCTTTACTTGGAAAGCCGTCTTGCCCTACCCCTAACCACTCTTTATCTTCAGGCGATAACTGACGTTCGACCAAATACACTGCCTGATAAAAATCGTAGGCGGTTGCTTCTTCCGTGAACTCCTGAATACTCACAACAGGGTCCTCCGCCCTACGCGTGCACTCCATTCGTGATACGGTCTGTCTTGACCTCTAAACTTAACCGTCAAACGTGTAAAACTGTTAATTGCGGCGTATTGGGAAAAGAATGCATCCAAAATGGTTGAAAAGAAATAAATCCCACTTCCTGCAAAAGCGGACTCAGTGAACTCAACAGTAATGTTATTACCGCTGCAAATCGCCACGCGACCATTCTGATTCACTCGTGCCGAACCTGGAGTGATCGACAAGCCGACAATGCCATCAATGAGCGCCTTGTTTTCCGGAGAACACTTAAAGTCATATAACCTCAATGTTTCTTTTAAGCGATCCAGCGCTCCGTCGCCTGAAAAATGATTAAGACTTAAATGATTAACCAGTTGCCAACGTGTATTTTCATGCAATGCCGGTCTAACAGAGGCTGTAGGTGCAGTAAGACAACGAACCTCTTTAATAAGATCTGCATGCTCTTTAACCCCCATTTTGGGTTGCCCGCCCCCAAATGGTAAATGACTTGGTAAATTTCGATTACTGCACAAAGCCGTTGATTGAATTACCCAGTTCTCATTTTGATCCTGCGCGGTAGTACCTTTGAATTTACGATCAACAATCGATAGATACACTTCCGTGCCTGATTCTGAATAACCACCCGCCCAATCTGAAAACTCTCGACGTGAGTGCCAAAACAAATCATTTTGATCCAGATAGTTTGGGTGGCCTTGGGCATAGAAAGGTTTTAGAGAAACCTTATTTCCATAAGAATCAAAGGCTTCTACATTCTTTATAGAAACAACTTCACATACATCAGCATCTTGATATTGAGGT
>JBFHTA010000186.1:0-7699 GCA_041590855.1 Pseudomonadales bacterium | reverse complement strand
GTATAGCCCGAATTTTTATAAAAAGGTCGCCTCTGGTTCCCAAAATTCAACCGTGTTAACAGGCTTCCATGTGGCCGATTTGATTGATTAGGCGGATAAACTCGTTGCCGGTAATGGGTCGTGAAAAGTAGAAGCCCTGATAATGATCACAGCCTTTTTGTTTCAGGAAATTCAGTTTTTCGAGGCTGTCGACACCTTCGGCAATCACTTTCATATCCAGGCTTTGTGCCATATTGATAATGGCAGTGACTAAGTGTGCGTCATTGACGGATTCCAGCACATTGATCAGGAAGGAACGATCGATTTTCAGGTAATCAATCGGGAAGCGGGTCAGGTAGCTTAACGACGAAAAGCCGGTGCCAAAGTCGTCCATTGCGATGGTGACGCCGAGACTTTTAAGGCTCTTCAGGATGGCGAGATTGTTTTCGTCGTCTGCCAATAAGGTGCTTTCGGTAATTTCAAGGATCAGGTTGTTCGGGTTGAGCCCGGTCTCTTCCAGAGCGTTTTTGACTGACACTAATAAACCTGTGTTTCTGAACTGATACGGCGAGACATTCACCGACAGTTTTTGGTGCTCTTGAATTAAACCTTCGTCTTGCCAGAATTTCCAATAGGCGCAGGCTTTTTCGATCACCCAACTGCCCACTTTGTCGATCAGGCCGATGTCCTCAAGAATGGGGATGAATTCCATGGGTGAGATGGCGCCGTGTTTGGGATCGTTCCAGCGCAGTAATACTTCGGCACCCAGAATGCTGTTGTCTTTCAGTGATACCTGAGGTTGGTAATAGAGCTCAAAGTCTTCGTTTTCAATGGCTTTAAATAAGGAGGACTCCAGCTCCAAGCGATAGGTATCCGGTGCGCCGCGTTTGGTTCTGTGATAACAAACGGGCAGATTATTTGCTTTGGCTTGTTGTAAGGCTCGATTGGCGCATTGCAGAAGTGCATCGCCGTTGTCTGTGTCGTAGTTGGCTTTGGCAATGCCAAAACAGACGCTGATGTATAAATCCAGCGTACCCATGAAGAAGGGGGTCGTTAGATTATCGAGGATCTGACCGGTCAGGCAGTCAATGTCGTTTTCCGTCACTCCGGCGCGCATCACCACGGCAAATTCATCACTGGCGACGCGATAAAGGGTGTCGTGTTCAGAAAGATGAAAGCGAAGACGACGTACCAACTCAATCAGCAGTTGATCGCCTTCTTTGTGACCAAGCGATTCGTTGATGTTTTTAAACCGATTTATATCAATCAGCAGCAGATATGGGGCTTGGCTGATCTTGTTGATGTCCCATTGATGAATGCGCTTGGATAACCGATTTAATAACAGTTGTCGGCCAGGTAATTGAGTGAGTGGGTCATACTGGGCGGCTTTGGAAAGCGCACGTCGGTAGGCGGCTTTTTGGCGAATATCCCGGATAACCGCCAAATAGCGCATTTCGTTCAGCCCTGGCAACTCTGTTATTGAGAGTTCAACCGGAATAATCTTTCCATGAATGTCTAGGCCTTCCCCTTCTTCAACAAACTTGTGGCCTTGTTTGTATTCTTCGATGGTCGAGCTGAACTTGGATAAATACTGTCGGAAGTGTTCGTTGTAAGGTTTAGGCAACAGTTCCGAAACGTTCTTACCATCAAGGCCGTGGTTTTTATATCCAAATAACGTGTTGAGCTGCTGGTTGGTGATTAACAGATTGCCGTCTTTGTCTGAAATCGCAATGCCATCTCGTGAGCGATCAAACAGGGTTTCCATTAATAAAACCTGGGATTTAAGCTCATGCATGACTCGGTAATTGGTCAGT
This sequence comes from Pseudomonadales bacterium, assembly GCA_041590855.1. GTDB lineage: Bacteria > Pseudomonadota > Gammaproteobacteria > Pseudomonadales > Litoribrevibacteraceae > Litoribrevibacter. The sequence continues at coordinate 5,906 of JBFHTA010000186.1, read as the reverse complement.
ATGCTGTTGAGCTTGGTTTCCAGTTTACCGGTAGGGGCGGGCATTACGATTCGGTGATCGTATTCGTGGGCATTGAGCCAGTACTCCGGATCAACTTCATCAATCACATAGAGTATGTATAAATGCTCGTTATCATTTGCCACCAGAGATCTGAGATTGGCTAACTCATCGCCGCTGGTTTGCAGAAAACTGTCTCTGAGATCGAGAATAAGAAGGTCTGGTCGCCGTTCAGCCAGACACTCGCAGGTGATTTCATTGGATGCAAATGAGGACGTAGAAAACTGCTGAAGCGAGACACAGTTAGGCTCGCACCAGTCCAGTAGTTGCTGGGTCAGTGAATGATCTTCTGTAATTGTTATTGCATCCATTCACCCAGTATAGACAGGCGATAAAAGATTAAGTGTAAAAAACAGAAGCCTCTTGTCAGAATTTGTTAACAAGTGAAACTGATGGACGCTGGACGCGTCTTCCGTCCAGAGTTTCCCGTTTAACTAAAGATCTTCAACTTCAAACGTCGCTTGGTCCGTTTAATACATTGCTCCAACGTCTGACTGATCTGAGAGTGTGCTTTGATCATGCTGATTTGTGGCCAGGTGGCGCGTTGTCCTTCGATCATAAACTGACGCAACATTTCTTGCGTCGGGTTTTTGGTGATCTTCATATAATCAGACAGTGAATACTGTGGTGCGATGGTGACGTCTCCGTAATAACGCTGGGCCATTACTGTGTAGGCGTGACCGGCGGTTTGACGAAGCAGTTCGGTAGGTGCTTTTTTCCGTAGGAAGTCAAACACGCCTTTGCCGTGGTATTGAAGTTCTGATTTGATCATTCGCCATGGAAGATTGGTCCAGGATGGATCAGGTGGATGTCCGCCTTCCGGGATGAATGGCACAATGTGCGGGTTAGTCTGGCTGACCACGTGATAGTTAACGTCATATAAGTGGGTAAGACGTTCAATCGGTAAGTCACTTTTCACCGAACCATCCACCCAGCGGTGCAGCGGAAGATACGGACTGAGCGCGTTATTAGCGTTCTTCTGTATCAACGTAGCCGGCGGGAAAATGCCCGGAATTGAACAGGATGCCAACGAGGCACTCCACACCGTTACATAGGGTGAGGTGTAACCACACAGCAAACGGGTTTTCTGATTTTGAGAAGCCGCCGGAGACACTGAAATGTTGATGCTTCGGCCACTGTGTTCATACGCTTCCTGGAAGGTGTAATCCCCGACGTTTTTGCGGATGCACTGCTCCAGGTTTTTCGCATCGTAGATGCCCCGGCCCAACAACAAGCCTTTTACGCCAAGGTATTTCCAGGCTTGCAGGTCGTGATCGTCTCTGTCCAGTAACTCGGCCAGTTCGTCATCGGTGCGTGTGCCGATAATGCCAGCAATGATGGAACCCACAGAGGACCCGGCAATAACTTGAGGCAATAGGTTGTGTTCCCACAAGGCTTTTACCACACCTAAGTGGAACAGCCCCAGGGTTGCGCCGCCACTGAGCAGCAGTGATGGACGACCAAAGCTCAGCGAGGTATCTTCAAAGAACCCGAGTTTTTTATCCAGAGGAAGTGCATCAATGTCGTTATCACACAGATAGTCCAGTGAGTAACATACTTGGTTTACGTAATCTTCGATGAGCTTTTTGGTGCCAATGTGACTTTTCTCGTAGAGCTTGTGGTTCCCCATGTTGCCAAGGTCGTGATGAAGACCTTCACGCAGTGCACGGGTTAGCTGTGCCATGTCGTTGGTACGATGGCAGAGTCTCAATTGTTCCAGACGACGGGAGATCAGGGTGTAGTCATAGAGTGGCGACTTATCGATGCGTTTCCATTCATCGTTGCCTTCCAGGTGATCCAGTGAGAGCGCGGCGTTTTGCCACTCATCGTAGTTTTCCGCACTCGCCATTTCCTGCTTGAGTTTGCGGATAAGCGCTTTTTTATTCCTCACTGAATACTCCTATCTAGATCACGCGACGCCGAATCATTACACAGCTCATTGCCCAGTGCAACGGCTCTTGCGTCAAGTTACATTTGTTCGTTCAATGTGAAGTATAGAAGGTGACTTTTTTCAGGTGAGAAGTGCCTTAGTATCGCTATTTTCATCTGATTAAGCCCTTCATCAGGTCATGTGGAGGGAGCTTTCCTGCAAACGCTTGTACGTGCAAACCTTATTACGCCCGAATTTTTTGGCGTCGTATAAAGCTTCGTCCGCTCTATGGAGCATACTGGCAATGTTGTCGTCTTGCATGGTGGCGGTGGTCACACCGATGGAGCAGGTGACAGAAACTTCCTGTCCTTCTGCCGTGGTCAGTTCCATTTCTGAAATGGCGATACGTAGTTTTTCGCCGACATTTTCAGCCAGATACTCGGTGGTTTCCGGAAGTAGCACGATAAACTCTTCTCCGCCCAGACGTGCCATGAGATCGGTTTTTCTGAGGCAGTCCAAGCAGACGTCTGTAAAACGTTTCAGCACCAGATCACCGAACGGGTGGCCGTAGGTGTCGTTAATGCTCTTAAATAAATCCAGATCCAAAGCAAGCACGGACAGTGGTGTTTGATAACGCTGTGCCCTTTCCAATTCTTTATTGGCGATTTTTTCAAAACTGCGGCGATTGCAAAGCCCGGTCAGGTGATCGGTGGAGGCCAACTCAAGTAATTGTCGATTCTTCTTTTCAAGTTCTTCAGTGCGCTTCTGAATGGTGTTGGCCATGTCTCTTTGGCTAGCGTTCAGGTTATCCAGCGTTAAGGCCGAGAACTGTACGGTTAAGCCCAGGCACAACACAAACATCATGATGTGAATCATGCTGAGGTAACTGTCATCAGCGACAAAGGGGCCGCTGCCGTTCGCAGTAGCGACGATCGTCCAGATGCTAACCAGGGTTAATCCCAAACTTGAGCCGGCGTACCCGGTATGAATGATCAGCACCAGAAAAATCGGTAATAACAGGTATAAGGTCATTTCAGTAAAGGAAAACGAGATGGCACATACAATCAGCAATACGGTAATGGTACTGATGCCAATTTTGATTTCTTTGGGCGTCCAAGGGTCTTGCTTGAGTAACCAGTAGCTTTGATACAGTGCCACCACCAAAAATATTCCCAGTGTGTGGGCCATGGTGATGGCTACTATGTTTTCCAACCCCAGTTGCAGGCTATTAACCTCGCTGGACAAATAGCCTGTGAGCATGAAGAGCAAAACGATAGGCCAAACTGTAATGGCACATGCTGCAAAGGCCACTTTAATAAAGAAGGTCAGGACATCGGCACCGGAGGATATGCCCCGTTGCTGAAAGTGTTTATTCCAGAACTTATGGGCAATCCAACCTTGCAGGGTTTCGATAACGGCGACCAGAGTTAATACAAATAGAGACAAGGCAGCCTGATCATTATCGTATAAATAGGGGAGTTTAATGGTTAAAGAACCCAGCAGGACAGGCAACGCAGCCATAGGCCCGAGTAATAAAATCGCCAGAAAGGCAATGCCTGATGGTAACCAGACAATACTTAAATGACCCGGTGGAAAGCTAACAAATGCGATGCCCAGAAATCCTGTGGTGACATAAATGGCATAAATAGCCAGATACCACAGACCGGGGGGAGTGGAGGAGCCTTCCTGCTCTTTTGATAGCTTGCATTCCATTCTGGAAGTTCTTTTTTGTGATTATTTTAATGAGCAAATTATCATTATAGACGAGTACGCATTATTCGCTTCCGACATCTCAGATGCAAGCTTCTGTTCGATGAATTGGTTTGAAATTTCTGCTTTTCACGTCTCAGCGTGAAGTTTAATAGTGTGAACTCCGTCAAGTTTCTTATTTCATTCCGCCAGGTTTCTACTTCTTTTGGCGGGCCTCTGAACAACAGAATGCCGTTAGCATTAATTCCTTAGCAATTACATTCTCAGTATCAAGAAGGTCATATAAAAATGAAAAGAAACGCACTTGCTTGGCTTGGGTTGCCAATTGTCTTGTCGGGGTGCAGTGGCGCAATAGAAAGTTTAACGGGCTACACGGCATCAATGATGTGTTCCAAGACGTTTGTCACTGGCTTGGATAGAGAGACAGTCTATCAGCAGGATCTCATTCCCATTACTAACGGTAATGCCAATCTTGCTAAAATTGACATCGATTACGCTAATAAAGTGGTCACCAGTACCGTTCTGAACGTGACCAGTTTGGCTGTGTATAGAGACGGGCTCGGGTGTACTTTAGTGGGGGATGAGGGACTACAGTCGTTGGTTGATCAAGCCTATCCGATTATTCCAGATAGTTACTTAGATTCGTCTGTCCCTTGGCCATACGGAAAAGGGGGCGTTGTTGAAGACGCGTCTGTTGATCTGGTCGCCATTGACAATTTAGCGTATGAGCACTTTAAGGAATTTAAACCTTATCAGGTGAAAACACACAGTTTGGCAGTGGTTCATCAGGGGCGATTGGTTTACGAGAAATACGATCAGGGTTATCAAGCGGATACTCCCATTTATGGCTTTTCCGTGGCAAAAACGGTGTCGGCACTGCTGACAGGAATGCTAGTGGATCAACAACAGATCAATATCAATCAACCCTTGATGTTGGATGTTTGGGCAGATGATCCTAATGACCCCAGAAATACAATAACCGTAGATCACCTGTTACGCATGACAAGCGGTTTGGATTTCAGTGAAACTTATGATGATCCGGAATCCGATGCCAATTTGTTGTTTGTTGCAGAGGATATGGCCAGGTTTTCTGCGGAACAGCCGTTACTGAATCTGCCGGGTACCGCGTTTCATTATTCAACGGGTGATACCATGGTGTTATCGCAAGTGATTACGGATGCAACCGGTGGTTCATTGTCGAGTGCCCATAATGCATTACACAGTGATCTGTTGAGAAAAATCGATATCAACAGTGCTGTGATTCAGGCCGACACTAAAGGTAATTTGGTGTTTGGAATGCAAGGCTTGTTCGGTACACGTGATCTGGCCCGGTTGGGGTTATTCTTATTGCAAGAAGGCGCTTGGCAGGGAGAGCAGATCATTTCACCGGAGTGGATGTCTTATATGAAAACACCGGTAGCGCTGCCTAATGATCTAGGTTATGCCTATGGTGCCGGGATTTGGCTGAATTCAGATATTAACGGTCGTCAGTTTTTCCCAAGTTTACCTGCAGATACTATGATTGCCTTTGGATTGAGGGGGCAATTTATCGTTGCTTCACCGTCTTTGGACCTGGTGATTGTACGTACTGGTTCAACCTTGGATGCGTATGACTTCATTTCAGATATGGACGTGCTTTTGGCCGGTATTGTAAATGCTGTAGATATTGAGTAATTTCTATGCAGTGATCGGTCAAATGGCCGATCTTGCACCTAAAAATTACAATAATGCTATTAACAACAAAACTAAAACCTCCTGGTTTACCCTTGTGTTTGCTTCCTCGTACTGAGCTTGAAGCGCAGTTGTCCTGCTTTACTGATCACAAACTGGTATTGGTATCTGCACCTGCCGGTTATGGCAAAACTACCTTAGTTGCCGGACTCATTAGAAAACACCCCGTCAGATATGCATGGTATTCATTGGATGCGACGGATACTGAAGCCACTTCGTTTTGGAGTTACCTGATCCACTCTCTCAGACGCCTGGATATTTCTATCGGAAAGAAGTCGTTGGCGTTATTGAATGCGGAGTATGAACCAGACCTGCAAACCATGCTTGTTCAGTTGTTGGAGGATTTAAACAAGTTTCAGGCTCGTTACCTCTCTGGTGAACATGTCGTTATCGTGCTTGATGACTTTCAGGTCATTCAAGATGAACAGCTGTTGGAGCACATAGAGTTCTTTCTTGATTATCTGCCCGATAACTTTCATTTGGTTGTGATCAGTCGTGCGATGCCTTCTTTACATATCGCTCGGCGATCGGCACGAGG
>JBFHTA010000185.1:0-7729 GCA_041590855.1 Pseudomonadales bacterium | reverse complement strand
TACGTTATCACTGCCTTTTAGAGCAACAGAGCCCCCTAAACCAGCCAGTGGATTAATGATCAGCCCTATACGAATTGAATTCACAAGCGTTACTTACCTTAATACTGCGCTTTTACCTTGAACCCTGCACTCTTACCTTAAAACCAGCAGCTTCAAACTTGGAGGCATTTGCCTGATCGTCTTTGCGAACCTTAACATTCAAAGAAGAAAATTCACGACGGATGGGGTAATTCTTCCTTAACAAATCGAAGGCTTCCCGAATATTGTTGGAGCGTACAACGGCTCGCCTAAGCGCCCGATCATCCCGTCGAATATCGTAGGCTACCTGGACCAAACGGGGAAAAACATCTTCAAAGACCGACCCCCGAGAAAACCCGACCTGAACCAAATCTGGCTCCGGTAACATTTGAGGCAAGCGTTTTCTGTTCGGAAGCCCCAAAAATTTACACACTTCAGAGTAAATCTGGAAAGTGCCTCGGTATTTCCCATCCAGGCTATACCCGGCAATATGTGCAGTTCCCAAATCCACCAAATCAAGAAGATCACGCTCCACTTCGGGTTCACTCTCCCATACATCCAGAACCGCCTTAAAATCCGGACATAAAATAAGATGCTGTTTAAGGGCCATGTTGTCTACCACAGGGCCACGAGCACTGTTAATCAAAATAGCGTCCCGCTTCATTTGGCGGAGCACATCTTCATTAATCAAATGATAGGTTGGATATTCTGTATCTTTGGTCAGAGGTACATGGACAGAGACTACATCACACTGAATGACCTCTTCAAAGTCGGTCAATGGTAAAGTGTCATCTTCAAGGAAAGGATCATACGCCTTTACCTCAACACCCAAACGCTTAAGTCGCTGTACCAAACGACTACCAACGTTGCCAGCCCCAATAACACCAACGGTTAAATCCGTCAGAACTTTATGCTCATCCTGACACAAACAAATCAATGCACTAATTACGTAATCCACAACAGAATGCGCGTTACACCCTGGCGCATTTGCGAATGCAACTCCGTTCGATGCCAACCAGGCCTGATCCACATGATCCGTACCTATGGTGGCAGTGCCTACAAATTTAACTTTGGAACCTTCCAGCAACCGCGCGTTCACTTGAGTCACTGAACGTACCAACAAAATATCAGCGTTCTTTACATCCTCCGCCTGCATGGCGCGTCCTGGTAAACGAACCACCTCTCCCAGCTCTCCAAAAAGGCTTTCCACCAGCGGCATATTCTCATCAGCAACAATTTTCATTTTTCAATCGCACGTATTTTGTCAGTCCGTTAGATAGGGGTACTTATATAAAAAATAAATATACAAACACACATGTATTAGGAAGACGTAAGTACCCACCCTGCACCGCCCATCCTAAATGGTCAGTCAAATGAAACGCAAGGTCATTTATGGCACATTTCGTCTGTAGAGCAGTATCCACAGTCGCATCAGGGATATTGCTCAGATATAATCAAACGCAATATTATTAATCTTTTCTTAGATCAGGCCCAATAACCACCATGCTGATACGATGGCACAAAGAAAATTCGTATTTCATAGCGCACATCCAACAGGATTTGTTTGGTGGCTGGGTACTGACCCAATCAACCGGGCTCATTGGCAGCAGTAACGGCAAGGTGAAAAACATCCCGGTGGCCAGCCATGCAGAAGCTGTTAAAAAGCTGGATCTACTGATTAAACGAAATCAACGAAATGGCTTCATCATTAAGGAACGTAGCGATGAACCCACCCAACTGGATTGGATACTGGAATTCAGTTAATCCACGCTGTGCTAACCCTCTAACACCCCTTAATCAAGAAGCCACTCTCCTGGCCTGCCAACTCATGGCTGCTGCCGTTTGTCTCGGCAGCAATTAGAGTAAGGGCATCCAGATTTAATTATCTATGTATTCCATTTTCAATTTATCGCCAACGTAGGCTTCAATTTCCGGAATCACAAAGGCATCGTCTTCACTGGCAAAGCTAATTGCATGACCCGTACGACCGGCGCGACCGGTTCTTCCGATACGATGCACGTAATCTTCAGGGTCTTCAGGCAAGGTGTAATTAACCACGTGAGTAATGTCATCCACGTGAATCCCACGGCCAGCCACATCGGTTGCAACCAATACTTTAATGCTGCCCTTCTTGAAGTTCTCCAGCGTTTTTAAGCGCTTATTCTGAGGTACATCGCCTGACAAGATGGCAACCTTCACACCATCTGACTTCAGTTTTTCGTACAAGCGTCGTGTTTGGTCCCGGCGATTCAGGAACACTATCACCAAGCCGACATCGTCCCCATTAATGATTTTCTTAAGCTGCTGATAACGCTGTGACGCCTCTAGCAAAAAGACCCGCTGATCAATTCGCTCAGATGTTACCTGTTCCGGCTCAATCTCAATACGCACCGGATCAATTGTCCATTGTTCAGTCAAACGAATGATGTCGTCGTTGTAAGTGGCACTGAACAACAGGGTTTGACGATCTTCTTTATGAGGTGTTTGACGAACGATTTTGCGAACATCCGGGATAAAGCCCATATCCAGCATTCGATCCGCTTCATCAAGAATCAGAATCTCAACCTGATCGAGATACACATCTTCCTTAAACATGAAGTCAATCAGACGACCTGGCGTACCAATCAGGATGTCCACCACCGAATTTCTCAGCACCTGCCGCTGCTTGTCATAGTCCATCCCGCCAACAACACAAGCGACATTAAGATCGGTGAAACGGGTTAATTCACGAGCATCCTTTTCGATTTGCAAAGCCAATTCTCGCGTGGGGGCTAACGCCAATACACGTGGCTCACTGGCAAAGCGCTCGCCCTGATAAGGGTTGTTCAGTAAGTTCTGGATCACGGAAATCAGGAAGGCTGCGGTTTTTCCCGTACCAGTCTGGGCTTTACCTGTGATGTCTTTGTGCTGAAGCGCAATAGGAATGGCAGACGCCTGAATGGGGGTACAATAACTGAAGCCTGATTCACAAATACCGCGCATCAAGTCGGGATGTAAATCAAAATCATGGAACCGGGTTTTACCTTCTGCCTCAGGAACAACAAACTGGTCAACAGACCATTGTTTGGATTTACCACCACGCGGGTGTTTTTGTTCGTGTTGATCTCTGGGTTTAGCCTTATTATGGCTGCGCTTATTGGACTTAGCCTTGGGCTGACCATGCGGCTTATTACCAGGCTTTGACGAATTCGATCGTTTGCGTCCCCCTTGAGACTCTTTCTGATCCGACTTTTTAGACTGCTTCTGTTGAGATTCTTTCTTTTGCGGCTGTTTCGCTTCCGAAGACCCATCTTCAGATCGCTTAGCCCACGATTTCAGTGCTTTAAGCACAACTTCACCTACTTATGTTAATGCTGTGTCTGTTCAAAACCATCAGACAAATCAGCAAACTTACTCCAAATACCCTAATTTGGTGCGACAAAACCAATGAGGCTCCAATGTGATTCTTCCTCGATACGCTAACAACAAGGACTGAATCAACGTTTTAGGGCGTTCACCGACACCACCTTTTATGTACGCATGCGCTTGCTGATACACTCGATCAGCAAAGCCTTTGGCATCCACCGGGCTGCCGTTGAGATTATCAAAGCTCAATCGAAATGGGAATGAGGCTGCTTCCGCCAAAATCCACTCCAGTGCCTGAGGTTTGACCTCAACCTGTTCAAACAAGGCCTGCTGTTCAGGTGTTCGACCATCAGGACAATACCAATAACCATAGTCCACCAATTGCCGTCTTTCCTTGCCTGCAATACACCAATGGCTGATTTCATGCAGCGCACTGGCATAATAATCCTTGGTAAAATAAATAGCGTGTAAGTTGGATTGACGAACGTGCTTGGGAACGTATTCCGGCTCTGGATTAAAGCCGATCAGTTCCGTTTCTTCGCTTTCTTTAAAACATTGATTGAAAAGAGAAATTATATCTTCTGCACGATGTTTAGGTTTATTTTCCGAACCCGATGAGAAGCTCAACGATTGTTCCAAAGCAATCACGTCTGACATCAAACAACCTTACGTTCTGTAACTATCCTTTCTGACAAGGTGGGCGTATTATAGCCATCCTCGTGGTCGAAGTCTTTTGTTTCCCCTTCTTTCGTCGTATTCAGCTGTGATCCATGAAAAAAACTGAACCTATATTATCTGAAGCTAAAAGCCTGATCAGATTAGCAACCCCTATCATTCTTGCTCTGACGCTGGGCTGTTCCATGTCGGTAATCGACACGGTAATGTCCGGACAGGTATCCGCGCAAGACTTGGCTGCCGTATCCATAGGAGCGGCCGTTTGGAACCTGACATTCCTCACCATGACTGCCATTCTGATGGCCCTGACACCTCAACTGGCAAAATTATTTGGCGAGCAAAAACACTCGAAAATTCATGACTGGATTGCCGGGGCTCGATGGTTCGCAATCGGTTTGGCAGGTGTATTCTACCTGGCCGGATATGCAGGTATCGGGTTAATTAACCAGCTCAACAGCGACCCAACAACGTTGGCGCTGGCGGCCAATTATGTAACCTATATTTTTCTTGGACTGCCCGCTGCTGCATTGTTGCAGGTGCATAAGAGTCTTTCTGAGAGTAGCGGCAAAACCAATCATATTCTGTTGGTCACCGGCTTGGGCGTATTGCTCAACATTCCACTGAATTATGTCTTCATTTACGGCATCACGTTAACCAATGGAGTCGAATTAATTCCTGCTTTAGGGGGCGCGGGCTGTGGACTGGCCAGTGCTTTAATCTTCTGGATGACATTTATCGGACTGGTCTGCATTCAAAAAAGAGACCGACAACTGGTTAGAAAATTAGCCTTACACCAAACGACGCCTGAAACCATCTCTTCAGATCACCCCCATTCAGGCCGAACCTATTCAGGTCGAACCTTATCTTTCAGCTGGCGCCGTCCAAATGACTTTAAAACCATTGCACGTCAATTGATGTGGGTTGGCATTCCTATTGGTTTAGCCATTTTTGCAGAGGTTTCTGTATTTACCTACATACCACTGGTCATCGCCCATTTAGGTGAAATCCAGGTAGCATCGCACCAAATTGCACTCAATGTGGCCTCGTTGATGTTTATGATTCCACTGGGGCTAAGTCAGGCCATTACCGTCAGAACCGGATACCGCGTTGGCCAGAAAAACCTTTCACTGGCCAGAACAGTATCACTCACAGGCATCGGCATGGCGTTTTTGTTTGGTATTTGTTCCATGAGTATCATTATGCTTTACAGTAACAGCATACCGACACTTTATACCGATAATGAGCATGTAATTACCCTGGCTGCAGCCTTACTGGTACTTGCAGCTATATTTCAGTTATCAGATACCGTTCAGATCACAGCCGCCGGGGCTTTACGAGGTTATCAACTGACGACGGTCCCCATGATACTGACACTGATTGCTTTCTGGGTCATTGCCATGCCTGTCGGGTACATACTTGGGCTGGATTCTCCAATCCGGGCAAACATGGAAAACTGGATTTCACTGCCTGATCCGATGGGGGCAAAAGGCTTTTGGATTGCTTTAATTTCGGGACTGAGTGCCAATGGCGTGCTGCAGGTCGCCTATTTGATCTATGTCCAGAGAACCCGATTTGCGGTGCACTCTGAGAGCGGTAAATCCAGCCAAGTCACCTCCCCAAAGAAAGTCACCACCCCAACGTAAGAGAGAGTTAACTTATGTCGGGGTTAGTTTCTACCCGGGTTAATGACTCATAATAAGACTGGGACAAATGCTTTCTACCAGCCAGCAGATGTTCCAGATACCAACGATCCGGCTTCAAACCTTCGAAAATAGTCGCTTTATTTGCCACGTAGACCCAGGAAGGAATATCACCATGGACAGTTTCAATAGGAAAAATCTCACGACTATATAGTCTGGGAGCCCCTTCAAATGGGTCCATTTTCTTGATTTGATGTTCATCTTCGAGACGATACAAAACCCCTTCTACATAAGAGCCAGGATCATAGACTATATTTGCATAAGAACGGGCGGGATGATCCCAGGCCTTCTTGTTAAAAGCCAAACGATAGCCCTTCATCACGCCTTTTACGGGGTCAGAAAAAGAAAGCCCTCTAATCGCCATACGCTCTTGATTCATATTAGAACCGTATGCAAAGTAATAATGTTTCATCTAGTTCTGCCGATACCCTGAGTAATAACAGGTTTTCTGAGAAGAAAACCCTTCTTGAATGATTGATACTGATTCTATTTTATGACGATTGACCCAAAAAGTAACATCATCCAGCTCGATAGTTACCGGGGTGTGAAAAACGAGGGCCCCAAGGCACCTCGTATCGTCCGGATTTCCTCGGAATTAGATGGCATGGAAGCACTTTATTGCTCCGATCTGACGCCCGATCACTTGTTCAGCGTAAAGATTTTATTTTGGGCACTGCTCGATACAGGTTCAGTGTGTGCCGTCATCCCCTGGTTGGAAGACGTCATTACCACAGACGACGATCAAAGCATTGAAGGCAGCTGGCAAGGGTATTATGACGCAACCCAAGACCGAATTTTCTTTAAACCACCGGAACACAAAGCCAAAGAGTTGGAACTGTCGCATCAGTTCTATCACGCGACACAACTCACATCATCCAATCGCAACGCCATCGACACCTCGCCCAAGCCAAAAAACGAGCCCGATAAAACCCAGAGAGCGAGTGAACCAACACCCGATACTCCGAACTCAACTCAACAGAAGCCCCATCAAAGCAGGTTAGAAGAATCCCCGCCACCATTGGTCCCTTCCGCGCTTCAGGAGTTACCGGATCACTTGGGAACCCATGCCGCTTTCAAGAAAAGCGAATCCAAAGGGTTTTATCTCAAGCCGATCATCAGCTGGCGACTGAGCGGGAATGGCAGCTTATTAGCAATGGTACCTGAAGAAGAATCACCCAACATCCAACCCGTCATTGGCTCTGATGAACTGGTTTGTGCCAACGCAAGTTCTGAATTCCGCTATTACTTCCAACACGGAATAGCCAAACGCATCAAACATCAAGACCCCAATGCAATGACCGTAGTGTCACTATTAATTGACTTGGTCTAGAAAACCTACAAAAGGATATCTCGGGGTTAGAACTGAATATGTGGTAGAATCGGCGCCTTTCTTGAGTTGCCTATCTTCGGATCACGTTCATTATGTTTACCTCGGCCACTGTTCGCGCCTCCTTACTATTATTAGTCGCAGAATTCTTGCTCGCCTCAATGGGGGCGCTTATCAAAGTGCTTGCGCTGGACCTTCCCAATGAAATGATCGTGTTCTTTCGCAACCTGTTCGGACTTGTTGCGATTCTCCCGCTGATGTTCACGATGGGCAGCCAGCTGTTTAAAACACAATGTTTTCATTACCACCTGCTGCGAGCAACAGTGGGCGTCACCGCCATGTATTGCTTTTTTTACAGTATTGGCCACATTGCTTTTGCAGAAGCCATGTTGGTGAAACTTTCAGCTCCTTTGTTTATTCCAATCATTGCCTTTCTCTGGTTAGGGGAACGCATTTCAAACTGGTCTAAAGCTGCAATCATTTTAGGATTTATCGGTGTTGCCATCATTCTGGACCCGGAAGCTTCAGAATTTACCTTAATCGCGTTAATTGGTTTGGCTGGTGCGGCGTTGGCCAGTTTAGCTAAAGTGACCATACGAAAAATGGGTGCCACTGAACCCAGCGCCCGAATTGTTTTCTACTTTGCGTTACTCAGTACGATCAT
>JBFHTA010000184.1:0-7764 GCA_041590855.1 Pseudomonadales bacterium | reverse complement strand
GGGAAGATGATACCCAGGCGGGTTCCTACCGGCCGATGTATTTCCATAAGTTAAAAGCCGGCTTGGACAAGCAAGGGAATGTAGTGGCTTGGCAGCATCGAATTGTAGGCCAGTCCATCATCGAAGGAACGGCCTTCGCCGGAGCTTTGATTCATGACGGGATTGATCACACCTCAGTGGAAGGGGCGGTGAACTTACCTTATGCGATACCTAACTTGCAGGTTGAACTGCATTCCACCAAAGAGGCTGTTCCTGTCTTATGGTGGCGAAGTGTCGGCTCGACTCATACGGCGTATGCCACAGAGTGCTTCCTGGATGATGTGGCCAAAGCAGCAGGGCAAGACCCTGTCGCCTTGCGAATGTTGCTATTAAAGGATAAGCCTCGTCATAGTGGTGTGTTGGCGTTAGCGGTCAAAGCGTCGCGTATGAACAAGAATAAAACCAAGGATGTGTCTTATGGTGTGGCGGTGCATAAGTCGTTCGGAACCTATGTCGCGCAGGTCGCAGAGCTTCATAAAACAGCTCAGGGGCTGACGATTAAAAAAGTCACTTGTGCGGTGGACTGTGGTGTGCCGGTCAACCCGGATGTCATCAAGGCTCAGATGGAAGGCGGCATAGGCTTTGGTTTATCGCCGACTTTGTATAGCCAAATCACCATGACAGACGGTAGGGTGGATCAATCAAACTTCCATGATTACCAGGTGATTCGAATGCGGGACATGCCAGAAATAGACGTGCATATTGTGCCATCTACAGAACCGCCAACCGGGGTTGGGGAGCCAGGTACTCCTGTGATCGCACCTGCGGTTGCCAATGCTATGGGGGCGTTAGGTGCAGGGCCGGAACGTCGATTACCGATGAAAACACAATTTGTTTAATACGGTTGATTGAGTGGTCCTTACGAGTTCCCAAGCGTTTGGGAGCTCTGACCAGAGCCTGATTCATCGGTTTTGATGAGGGCTCTTTTCCATTAAGCTGTGTTGATATTCTAATTACAAAGCAATGAATCGTAATGATCAGGTAGGGGATATGCTTCACCCAGCAGTGAATCAAAGTCAGACAGATTCGCACAGAGAACTTAATGTAATTGAAGACGCTTCAAAGGCCGATAGTATGAGGCTAACGACAGCGCCTTCACCATCACATACTGGCTCCAATGTGCCTGTTCAATATCCTCCTGTTCAATATGTACCTGCGCAAGATGCTTTTGTGGATGATGTCAGGCCTTATCTTTTCTCTTGGTTAGACCAAGGGCTGAAAGTTGCTCTGGTTACTTTGGTGAATGTGGAAGGCTCTTCGCCGCGTGGTGTTGGCAGTCAAATGTTGGTGAACGAGCAGGGTGACTCGGTTGGTCTGATTTCCGGCGGGTGTGTGGAAGCTGCGCTGGTGGAAGAAGCGTTAACTGCGTTGACTTCAAACCAATGGACGTTATTAAGATACGGTAAAGACTCGGATTTCTTTGATATTCAGTTACCCTGTGGGTCGGGCATCGATGTGTTGATCACGCCTGTAGATGCTCGCTCGGATTGGGTGGCTAAGTTGCATCGTCATTCTCAGCAGCGCCAAACTGTAACCATGAGATTCGACTTAACGAACAAGCGAGTATCACTCGATGTTCCTGTTGGTGATGAAACTCCTGTCTCATCACGCAAAGGCAACCAACTGACCCGGGCCGAAGTTGAATCCGAACTGACCCGTTTCTCCAAAGCTTTCCAGCCGAAACATCGTGTTGTGGTGATTGGGCAAGGCGCGGTGTTTGAATATTTTGTTCAATTGTCTCAATCCTTTGATCTGGAATTAGTAGCCTGTTCACCTAGCTATCGTGACACTGATTTGGCGCTACGAGCCCGTTCATCGATACAGTATGTGGCGATGAAATCCCCCAAAAATTTTGATGCTGAACTGCTGGATCAGCACAGTAGCTTAGTGATGCTCAGCCATGACCACGACTGGGATACCGACATCCTAAAGGCTGCTTTGAACACACAGGTTTCTTTTATCTCGGCGTTGGGGAGTAAAGCCACGCACCAACAACGGTTGGCGTTATTGGAAATGTCTGGGGTTTCTTCAGAAAATCAAGCCAGAGTAAAAGGACCGGCGGGGCTAGATATTGGTGGGAATACGCCACCGGAAATCGCCTTGTCTGTATTGTCTGAAATTATTGCCATAAAGAATCGCGCTGCATGTTTGCAGTCTGCCTGATTGCCTCTTCTTCTTATCAAGCGCTAATAGCTTAAAGCTCTGGCGCTTGCTTCCTAAACTTACTAAGCTAAGTAATGATTTTTTAACGAAAACCGGGCTAACTTATAGTTGCGCAAAGGTTGCTTTAGCTGTTGAGCGTTCACGCTCATATACGTGGATACGGGCTCAGGCTTAGAACGCCAGTAAAATCGAAATGCACTTGTGTTGTGCATATTTTTACGTTTTCTAGGGTTTTAGATGGTTTTTCCTTGGCTTGGCTTTTGCTCATAACGTATTGTCGGGTTTTAATAATTCAGATTTTTGGGTTCAATTGCATGTGGAGGCAAAAAAGCAGTTAACCAGTATCGATTATTCGTAAGAATTACAAATGTGACAGATATAAATGAGATGATGGATCATTATGAAAAAAATAATTAATGTGAGTCTGGGATCTTCGGATCAAGACTATGAATTCACAACCAAATTTTTAGACGATGAATTTACCATTCAGCGCATAGGTACAAATGGCGATGAAGCAGAAGCGTGGGAACAATTACAGCGCTTGCAAGCCAAATGCGATGTGATGGCCGTGGGAATGGTGGCGGATGATTACAACGTCGGTGAGTTCCGTTTCGAAAATCAATCCACCCGCAAACTGACACAAGTGGTGACTCGCGTTCCTGTGACCACAGGTGCACGATTACGCCGCATGTTGCAGTGTTCTGCCATTCGTTACGTGCAGAAAGAGCTGGTTAATTACTTCAATAACAACAAGGTGTTGTTCTTATCCGGAATGGCCAACTATGACATGGCCACCTTAATGGCAGAATATACGCCTAACCTGAAATTTGCTGATCCAATCATTCACGCCGGTATTCCCAAGTTTTTGAAATCCGTAACGGCGTTAGAACTCTATGCGCGAGGCCGTTACGGTATTAATGAGTTCACGCCGTTTGATACTGAAAAAACCAACGTACCGTCAATACCAACATTGAAGCGCCGATTGATTCGTGGTGCTATGAAAGATTCCCACGTTGTTGTGGGAACGAGCTCCGAGATTCGTAAATACGGCGATGTTGAAAGCTTGAAGGATAAAACCCTGATTACCTCTGCGGTATCGGATGAAGATTTAGCCTTCTTCAAAGATGTACAGGTGAATCTGGTTATTGATGTTACTCCGGACATGTTTGATCAGGTGCTGGGTATTAATGTGCTGGAAGCCATGATCATTGGTGCCAGTGACATCGAAGCGGATGAGCTTTCAACGGCTGATTTGGAAGATATTGTAAAAGAGCTGAATATTAAGCCGCGTTTACTGCACCCAACGGGCGAATTCAGAAACATTCGCCGTTTTGCGTTTGTAATTCACCCGCTCTCTCAGGAATACATTCGTAACGTTACCCCGATTCCGAAGCGCTTTGCGCATACGCCGTTAATGAATGCGGTGGAGAAGGCCTTTGCTCATGCGCCGCCTATGGTGTATTCCGAAGTAAAAGGTATTAAATCGCCGTGCGGTGCTGAAGCCGAAGGTTGGTTGATTACTGTGGGTGGCACTCCGAAAGAAATGTTGTCTCACAGTGCCGAGTTTACTTACAAGCGTTTGTTGGCTGCGGCCAAGATGGCAGAAAAGCTCGGTGCTCAGATCATGGGGCTGGGTGCCTTTACTAAAGTGGTTGGTGATGCGGGGATTACCGTAGCACGTCGTTCTGATATTCCTATCACTACGGGTAACAGCTACAGTGCTTCCGGTGCTTTGTGGGCTGCCGCAGATGCTATGAAGCGACTGAAGCTGGTAGAAGTACCCAAGAACGGTGGCAAGATTCCGGCGAAATCCATGGTCATTGGGGCAACAGGCTCTATCGGGTCTGTATCCGCGCGTTTGCTAGCGATGGCGTTTGATGAGGTTTACATCGCTGGCCGTAACATGAAGACACTTGAGAAGCTCAAGAAGTCCATGCTGGAAGACACGCCAGATGCCAAGATTACTTGTACTACTGATCCGGATGAGCATCTGGGGCAAATGGATGTCGTGGTAACCTCGACCTCCGGTGCAGGTAAAAAGATTCTGGATATTACCAAGGTGAAGCCGGGGTGTGTGATTACCGATGTGGCTCGTCCGTTGGATTTACCGCCGTCTGAAGTAGCGAAGCGTCCGGATGTTCTGGTTATCGAGTCAGGTGAAATTGAAGTACCTGGCAAACTGGACATGCGAAGCATTAAGTTGCCGGATAACGTGGTCTTTGCCTGTATGGCAGAAACCATTGTGTTGGCTTTGGAAGGTCGCTTCGAAGTCTTTACCATCGGTCGCAATACCGAATGGGAGAAGGTAAAAGAAATCTATAAGTTGGGTCTAAAACACGGTATGAAGTTAGCCGCTATCTCAGGGGTTAATGGTGTTTATACCGATGAAGACATTCAGCGCGTTCGTGATCTTGCGCTGGAAGCGAGAAAAACCTGGAAAGGCTAATTCTGAGCCTTTCTAACTTCTCTCAAAATTGCCCCGGTAGCTTTAGTTGCCGGGGCATTTCTTTCTATTGCTTGTTGGTTCTTACTGTTCGTTCTATAAGCTAGTTCATCGCTTGCTTGGGCAGATACCGTTCTCCGTCAAAGGCTTTGAATACCTCGGAAATCAACGGGTGTTCGATTGCAGTCAGGTCTTGTGAGGGCGCAAGGTTTCGCTCTGCGACATAGGTGGTATGGTCGGCTCCGTCCACCAGTACGTGATACCAAGGTTGGTCTTTGGGTGGTCGGGACGTCGCAACCATGTCATACCATTCTTCGGAGTGAGCGAAGCGTGAATCCACACCATAGATGACCCCTCGATAGCCAAATCTCAGGTGATCAACGATTTGTCCGATGTAAAACTGTGCTGTTTTCATGACGGTGTTCAGCAGTTTAAGTAGAGTAAATTAAGTCGAGCTACATTAACGAAAGAGTACAGATCACATTCTGTAATGCATGATCCGGTGATATCCTAGCTAATTAATTTTCAGTATAGAACAGAGTGGCGAATGGCTTGATGAAACGAGAACTGCCTGAAAAGTATTATCTTGATCATTTCTTTGAGTTTATCGAGTACATCCAGTCGGTGTCCGGTCATTTATTGGAGCCCGAGCATCAAGCCTTCATATCTAAAGTGGATGCGTTGTCGGATTCCGGACAATGTCTGTTAGTTCGTTTATTGAATCGAAATGTCTTGCTGATAGATGAAGCGTCTTTGAGGTACAAAGAAATCCCGGATCTTTCTTCTGCGTTGGAGGAATTGGCTAGGGCTCAATTGATTCGACGAGTCACCCAAGACGATTGGCCCGCGTGTCTTCGCTACCTAACCAAAGACAAGATTGCAGAAGGTTTAAACACCTTACAGCTTTCCTTCAAAAGTTCTGATAAAAAACAGGCGTTGATGGATGTCTTAACGGACTCTGTTTCGTTTGACGATATCTGCGCAATTGGTTTGTTCGATGGTTTTTGGGTGAAAGCTTGCGAGTCGATATTCGAATATCTGCTGTTTTTGTTTTTCGGTGATGTTGAAAGTCGACTTAATCAATTTTCATTACGTGATCTTGGCGTTCGTAAAACCCAAGGCAAGCCTAGTCAGCCGCAAGCCCGCTTTGCATCCAAGACGGAAGCCATCAGTTGCTTTGTGTACGCCCAGAAGCTCAAGGCTCTTAAAAACGCCAAGCATTTGGATTGGATGGCATTGGCCTCTGAACTTAACGAGTTGCCAGCGCCTCAAGGCGACACGGCACTGGCTCTGTATGGCAAATATACGCTGAAATTGGCCAGACAATTAGAAAAACTGGACGAATCGTTGGCATTGCAGGTGTATGAGCAATGCCCGCTACCTGAGTCGGAAGAAAGGACGTTACGACTTCAATATAAGTTTGGTGAGCTGGAACAGGTTCAAGCGCGATTGGATGCGATTTTGAATGAGGCCGGTTCAGAACATCTGTTGCTGTTTGCAGAGGACTTTCTGGCCAGGAAGTTCAATCAGAAGAAGACCAGTCGTTTGACCGACGTATTGCGTGCGGCGGCGGTGATCCCCGTCGATGAAATGTTTCGTCATAACGTCGAACAGGGTGTCTGTAATTTTTATCGACGTCAGGGCATTCAGGCGTTTGAAACCGAGAACGGGCTTTGGCGGGCCTTATTTGGTTTGACCTATAGTCCAGAGATCTTTACCAGTGAATTAAGTGTCTGTAATGAGTTTGATTGGATGCCTGCCAGTTTAAGAGACGGCAGCTTATATCAATGTCATCAGGAGGCCATCGCACAGCGAGCTGAAGTCGTAGTCGACAGGACGCGTTATATTCATTTTTTAACAAAGCAGGCAACGGAACATTTCGGAAAGCCGAATGGCGTGTTTCAGTGGTCCACGAATCTGCTGGCGGATTTACTTAGTATTCTTGAATATATGGATTTAACTGCGCTCAGTCGCTTATTGGTAATGATGGCGCAAAACTATTCGGAGCTCAGCGCGGGATTCCCGGATTTAACACTTATCGATAATGACCAAGTCCGTTTTGAAGAAGTTAAAGCGCCTGGCGATTCGTTACGACAAAACCAGTTAGTAACCCTTAATAAACTGTCGGAGGCCGGTTTCGAAAGTCGTGTGTGTCGGGTGGAATGGATTACTGACTCCAACCAACCCTATTGTGTGATAGACATTGAAACGACGGGGGGAACCAAAGAACAACACAGAGTTACCGAAATAGGCGCTGTTAAAGTGGTGGGGCAGGACATAGTCGGTCGCTGGCAATCCTTGATCAATCCGCAACGTCATATTCCAAAGTTCATTAGTGAGCTGACCGGAATCACCAATGACATGGTAAAAGATGCTCCTGCTTTTTCAGAGATAGCATCGGAGTTAAAAGCATTTTTGTCGGGTAGTATATTCGTCGCGCACAACGTCAATTTTGATTACGGTTTTATCAAGGCTGAATTTGCCCGGTTGGGGGAGCCCTTTGCAATGCCGAAGTTATGCACGGTGCGAGAAATGAAACGCTATTACCCGGGTTATGAGTCCTATGGGTTAGCATATTTGAGCAAAGCGCTCGATATTCAACTCGCCAATCACCACCGTGCGATGAGCGATGCAGAAGCAGCGGCGGAATTGTTGTTGATGATTAACCAAAAACGTTTGAAAGATGGATCAGAATAGTAAGTCGATAACCTGTCTTTGGCTGAAAAATAACCTAGAAAAACAGTAAATTGTTGCTTTAGTAACCGATCTGAAACTAATCTGTCTGTATAGTGAATTTTTTTTGAAAAAGCTGTTGACCGGCAAAGAACGCTCTGTATAATGCTCACCACTTCTTGAGGGAACGGCGATTTATAACAATAAGTTGCTGATCTTAAAAGGAGATTTAAGTCGGGTGGTTAGCTCAGTTGGGAGAGCATCGCCCTTACAAGGCGAGGGTCACAGGTTCGAGCCCTGTACCACCCACCAATTAAATTTGGCGACTTAAATTATTTGGTTTTGGAGCAGTAGTTCAGTTGGTTAGAATACCGGCCTGTCACGCCGGGGGTCGCGGGTTCGAGTCCCGTCTGTTCCGCCATCATTTGGGTGGTTAGCTCAGTTGG
>JBFHTA010000183.1:0-7797 GCA_041590855.1 Pseudomonadales bacterium | reverse complement strand
GATGATCTGAGGCATCCACAAGCGATTACGCTGAACCAGTAAGGAATCATACAGGCTCGGAAATTCTTCAATTAACGGCATAGCCAGTAATGTTTCCAGGGCTTTGATGTCGCCGGATCGCCAGGCCGCTTTTGTCTCATCCATTGTTTCGGCAAGTAGCTCCATATCTGCCAGCATATGCCGAATCAGGGCATCCTCTTCTCCAGCGCCCATATTGGCGATGTGTGCAACTTGAGATCCTGCCGTTTCTAACTGACCTCTGGGCTTACCATCCTGTTTGGCTTTGCGGGAATAGAAATCATCCACCCCAGCACCAGCCATCTTAAGGCGTTTTAATTCCATCACGGTCAAAGTAACCGCGACAAATCCGGGTTTGAAGCCCAACATATTTTGAACCGGTAGCCCTAGTTGCTGGCAAAAACGATCAAGTGCTTGAAACGTTTCTTCAGACAGGAAGTGATCAAGTTGCTTGCCGTCCTGATAAAGCATCTGGCTGAGCACATATTGCTGGAATTCAGGCGATTGAAGTTGATCAATATCCGTTTCGAATACGACTTCATCGGCTTGCATATACGCATTGTCAAACGCTTCTGGTAGCGGGTAATCAGAATCACTGAGCACATGAATAGTGCCTGCCAAATACAGCACCTGATCACCCTTAGACACCTTCCAAACAGGCGCCGCAGACAAAGAGGTCGATAGCATCAATGTCAGTGCCAATACCAATAGGCGTGTTAACCCTTGGGAAATCAGATTGGCTTTCATACGTTTCTTACTCCCTCTGTGAAAGGTGCCGATTTACTTCTTCGCAGGCTTTGCAGCGCTCTTCTTTTTGCCCAGCTTTTTGGAGCCTGACGATTTCTTGCCTGCCTTCTTAGCACTGGTAGTGGGCTTGGCTTTCTTTTTCTTGCTACCCGCTGCTTTGCCCGACGCCTTGACCTTTTTCGGGCCATTAAAGCTGCCTTTAAGCTCCGGAATCACGCATCGCTCGAACTTTATTTTCAAATAGCGTTCAACCGACGCCATCAGATTCCATTCACTTGGCATGACCAATACAAAGGAATCCCCTTGTGAACCGCCCCGCCCTGTCCGGCCAATTCTGTGCATGTATTCATCACCCTTACGCGCCATATCAAAGTTAATGACCAAATCAACATTTTCAATATCCAGGCCACGCGCCGCCAAGTCGGTGGCAACCAGAATATTGGAACGCCCTTCTTTAAAGGACTTTAATGTTCCTTCACGAACACTCTGCTTCATGTCACTGTGCAGCACCGCAGACTTTTGCTTGTGGTAGCGTAACTTCCCGCAAAGGTTGTCGGCTTGAGCTTTTGTGTTTACGAATACAAACGCACGACCATAGGTTTGGTGATCCAACAACCACAGCAATAGCTGCAACTTATGACGTTCATCGTCCGCCGTTAGCATTTGTTGACGGATATTATCGTTTTGGGCTCGTCGGGCATTGACGGTTAAAATCGTCGGTGACGAGAGAATATCCTCTGCCAGTTTGCGGGTACGTCCGGTAGTGGTGGCCGACACCATCAAGGTCTGGCACTGACGCTCTTCACCTTCATCGGCTTGAGACAGAGCTTCATCCACATAACCTAAAACGGCCTGTACATCCTCAGTAAACCCGAGATCACAAAGCTGATCCGATTCATCCAGCACAACCGTCGACACCTCAAGCAAGCTGAGCGAGCGTGCATCCAGGTGTTCAATCAAACGACCAGGGGTAGCGACCACAATATCCGGAAAGCGGTTCAACACCTTCTGTTGAACTTTGAAATCTTCACCACCAATCAACGCAGCAACCGTCAACTCTGTATTTTCTAACAGCTGGTCACAAACCGCCGTAATCTGAGCGGCCAGCTCACGAGTCGGTGCGATCACCAATGCCTGAACCCGCTGTCCTTTTTTAGGCTGCTCTAACCATTCGTAATCATTAAGAATCTTTTGAGCAATAGGAATCAAATACGCCAGCGTTTTACCTGAGCCTGTCGACGCAGTTACTACTACGTCCTGACCATCGAGAATAGCAGGAATGGCTTGAGTCTGAACCTCAGTAGGCGTTTTCAAGCCCATAGCAGCCAATGCTTCCAGCAATTCACCAGCTAATTCAACATTCGAGACAGTAAAGGTTTCAGATTGCATATGGTTTCCGAGAAAATGAAGGGGATAAAGTGCGCGCACTTTAGCATATAAGCCTGCCAAGTACATTCGTCTTGTTCAGTGTAGCTTTCCATAAAAGTTCCCATGAATAGGATCATTTTAAATTAAATTTTTTTCATAGTTTCTCAATCTCCTGGTTATTACTGGACTTATAGACTGGGTTTATAGATGAGCTGGAGAGGAGACGCGATGGAGAAAAAGTGATTGTTATCCCCCCTATTAATTGCTAAGTGCTTATTAGGAACTAAGGTTATTAGTTCGAGGGAGCGACCGAATCGGATGACGCCCCTCCGGCCACAAAGGAGTTCAAGATTAGAGCTTCCATCTGTGGCCTTTTTTGTTTCTAGCGAACGTTCAATTTAAGCAACTTGCCTTCGTCACTGTCCGTTAACAGATAAATATCCCCTGTTGGGCTAACTTCAACATCCCTGATTCGCATCCCCAAATCCGATAAATGCCGATACTCATGAAGCTGCTGACTGGGCACATCATTTTGCGCGATGCCTTGCCCCACTAACCGGGAATAATCTACAGCAACCAAGTCACTCAACAACCGATATTTCAATGCGCCGACCAGAAAGTGATGATTCAATTGCGGGTACTTATCATGCTGGTACAACACCATGCCGGATGGTGCGATAGAAGGTGTCCAGTGCTTAACCGGCTGAGCCATTCCTACTTTGTGGGTTTCATCAGTGATCTTGAAACCACTGTATTCTCGACCATAGGTGATTTCCGGCCAACCGTAGTTCACCCCTGACTGAATCAGATTAAGTTCATCGCCGCCTCTGGGGCCATGCTCATGAACCCATAATATTTGGCGCTGCTGATCGTAGGCCATGCCCTGTGGGTTGCGGTGCCCGTAACTGTAGATTTCTGGCAAGGCTCCTGTTGCATGGTTTGATTGCCCCTGACCAACAAAAGGATTGTCTTGAGGAACAACACCGTGCTTATTCACCCTGAGAATCTTTCCCATATGCGTGTCTAACGATTGAGCCTTTGCTCTATGGCCCCGATCACCAACACTGACAAATAGATGCCCGTCACCATCAATCGCTAAGCGTGAACCGTAGTGATGAACATTTGTGCTGATCGCCTGAGTAATCAGGATGTCCTGAACAGACTCGAGCTGCTTTCCGACCAAACGCCCTCGAAATACAGCCGTTGTTGTTCCCTTGGAAACGGCTTTCGAATATGAAAGGAACACCCAACCGGTATCGGTAAACTGATCATCAATCACTACATCCAGCAGCCCGCCCTGCCCCTTGAATACCACTCTGGGGGTATTGCCGATCAGGGTAATATCTCCAGTCTTCAGGTTAATACGTTTAAGCGCACCGGACTTTTCAGTCACAAGCAGCTGATGATCATTAATGAACGCCATGCCCCAGGGGTAATCCAGCCCCTCCATCACAACAGAGGTACTGAAACTCGCGGCATAACTGAATATAGGGTTAACAAACAGAAGCCATTTGAAAAGGCACAAAGAAAATCGTCTTAACCATTCAAGCAAGCAGTCAGTCCTCGATCAACCGTCGGCAAAGCCAAGTCATTGCCAGCCACATCGCGATCATCAAACCCAGATCGTCATTACTGAATTCAAGTGCGCCACAAGCGCGTCCGGCAACGTAGGCTAACGGGCCTCCTAACGCCATAACGATATAGGACAGTTGCTTTTGCTCAAATAACCAGCCCAATGAACGGGTGACTGTGGTGGCGAACGCGGCCCAAAGCACGATCAACCAGTCAGGTGCAAAATTACCTTTAACGGTTTCTAGAAACGTACTGAGTGATAATGCGCCCACACTGTCAGGGGGCGGATGACCAGGAAACTGATAAACACCGAGTTGTAATAAAAGGGTGTCTAACATTACCCCCACCAAAAACACGGTGGACATGATACTGAAGTCACGGGTGCAGTTAGTACTGCTCTGATAGTAGTGGCCGAGTATGGTAAACAGCGGGATCAGCATCAATGGCCAAAAATGAAAAATGGCCAATAACCAACATGCCTGAAATAACATGGCGTTGATAAAGACATCCCGGGCACGGGCACTGATGCGCGTTCTGTTGTGAGCAATCACCTGCTTCATAAGGTTCCTCGCGGACATGAACCATAGACAATATCGACTTAAATTTAAAGCTAGTCGGCTGTGATTGATCGTCCAATGCCATTTGTCCGCGAAGCGGCTTCAGTCTGACGTTATTCTCATTCTCTGAACAAAGGTTTGGCATACACCAAGTGCGAAACACCGATTTGTCGTTCAGAAAAACCGCCTTCACAATAACTCAAATAAAATTGCCACATGCGAATGAATTCCTCTGAATAGCCCAGTTTGCGTACTTCAGAGAGATTCATTAGAAATTTTCGTTGCCAGGCATTGAGCGTTCTTGCGTAGTGTTCAGCAAAATCTTCGAGATCAATCAGCCTGAAATCAGAGACATCCATCGCCGCCGAATTTAACGCGTGAATCGATGGAATACAGCTTCCCGGAAATATGTACCGTTGGATAAAATCGACACTTTTACGGGCACTCTCATAACGTTGATCAAGAATAGTAATGGCCTGAATCAGCATCTTGCCATCCGGTTTGAGTAACGAAGCACACGTCTTGAAAAAGGTCGGGTAATACTTCCAACCCACAGCTTCAATCATCTCAACCGACACCAACTTGTCGTATTGGCCGGTTAGACCCCGGTAATCTTGTTTGAGCAGCTGAATTTGATCCGATAGGCCTTCCTGTTCAATCCGTTTAGCGGCCAATGCGTACTGCTCTTCTGAAATGGTGGTCGTGGTAACCCGACATCCGTAGTGCTTGGCGGCGTAGATGGCTAAAGCCCCCCAGCCCGTTCCGATTTCCAAAAGATGATCAGATTCGGTAAGTGCCAGTTTATCGCAAATGATCTTGAGCTTATTAAGTGACGCCTCTTCCATGCTGGCGTGTGCAGACGGAAAAATACCCGCCGAATACATCATGGTCGGATCTAGAAACAGTTCAAAAAAATCGTTCCCCAGATCGTAATGAGCCGCGATGTTTCTGCGCGCCCCTTTCTCGGAATTCCGGTTCATGGAATGAAACCATTTCAACACGGGCGCACTCAGCCGGGCCAGGCCACCTTCCATGCCATCCACGACATCAATGTTTCGTACCAGCACGCGAACTAACCGGGTAAGATCTGGCGTTGACCAATCCCCTGTCATATAGGCCTCTGCCGCACCTATGCTGCCACCCGTCAAAATATCGCGGTAACATCCGGCATCGTGAACGACCAGTTCTGCTCTAAGCCCATCACCATGGTCAGCGGCCTCATCAGCTTGAGCGTTTCCAAAGCAATGCACCTGATCCCCTTCTTTAAGCACCAAAGCCCCGGTATGTATCTTATCAAGCTGAGACAATACCAGCTTGCGGGCAAGCGCGATCAACCAGCCCGATGCGCTTTTACGCTCCGTTTCTGACGATACTCTAAGATTGGCCACTGCACCTGCGTGTCGACTTGATTGATTCATTGCTCATTCCTTATCCGCTCACGATTGAATTTTGAAAAGTCAGGGTTACTGGGTTCGGCTTTGGGGTCAGTTTTAATGGCATTCGGATCTGAGGGTTCAGTGTTCTGATCCTGCCATTTAGGATGACTGTAAAAAGGCGCCCGTTTGCACCAAAGCTTGAACGCCTGCCAGTAAATGCCACTGACTACTTTTACGGTGATCCAGGGCTGACGGATCAGTGTTCTGGTTAAATCCGATGACAAAGACGCCTGCTCCAATCGCAAAGTAGCATCAAAGTGTCTTTCCGATAGCTCATTAGGATTGGGCGTTGATAACAAATTCGGTTCTGAATGCAGTTTTGGTTCTGTATGCGGTTTTGATTCTTTATGCGGTTTTGCCTCTTTATGTACCGTCCTGAGATGGTTTTCCATATGCACATGCAGCTGTTGCTGTGGTTCGCTGAACACCCACCGATAGCTCATATTCATCGGGTTAAAAGGCGAAACATGAAACGCTTTGTTAAAGGTAAACACGTGTTTCTGCTGCCCGACCGAACGCCAGTTAATGGCTGTCTCAGATGATGTTTCACTATGGATGGCTGTTTCACTTGTTGTTGGATTAACGGGCAGCACGTAATGATGGCGCTCGTTCCACGGCGTATTGGTAATTTCAGAGAGAATGCATTGCAACTGATTGTGTTGATCAAAACAGTAATAAAAAGTCACCGGATTAAACACCCAGTTCAACACCCGCAAATGGGTTAGCATACACACACGGGTGATTGGCGGGATGACTGTGCCCTGTTGCTGGCAATGGTCGGTTACTGCATGAATGACCGCTGTTTTCAGACAGGGCTGTTCAGGCTGGAAGTAGTCCTTCCTGCGAAACGACAACAAGTTAAAGCTTTCCACCGACGCATACCAAGTGTTCTTGAATACTTGGTCCAGCTCATCCAGGTCCAGATAGAACATGAAAATAGGATAGCGAAACTGATGAGACACAGGCACGAAACGACGATGCCTGATCCACCCCGTGTAGAGTCGGCTGTACTGGCAACCGGAAGACGCATCGGGCTTATTTAAATTCCGAGGTACACCTTTGTTCACAAGGTCACTCCAAATCGCTGGGCAACCCTTAATCCGCTGTTGACCCCATCTTCATGAAAGCCGTTAAACCAATAGGCACCACAGAAGTGGCTTCGGTGTTTGCCATTGATCACATGATGCTGTTGCTGCGCCTTAATACCATCCATGGTAAATACCGGATGGCTATACCGATACTGATCAATGATTTTATCCGGATTGATTTCAGACGTACGATTCAAAGTCACCAGAAAGGTTTCCGGTGCGTCCTTAAAATTCTGCAATGTATTCATGTTGTAAGTGACCAGCGCACAATCACTGCTACGTTGCGGAATATGGTAGTTCCAGCTGGCCCAAGCCAGAGATCGCTTAGGCATCATCCGGGTATCCGTATGCAGCACCACCTCATTCATTTGATAGGGTATGGCTGAAAGAATCCGGGTTTCGTCGGCTGTGGGCTCGGCCAGCATGGCCAAGGCCTGGTCGCTGTGACAAGCAAACACCACCTGATCAAACTCCCGCGATTCGCCCTTGGCGGTATGAATCACCACCCTGTCCTTATAGCGATTTACCCGGGTAACAGCGGTATTCAGATGAATGTTGTTTCGGAACGGTCGGGTTATTGGCTCTATATAACTGGCTGATCCACCAGACAATACCCGCCATTGCGGTCGCTGATCGACGCTCAACATGCCGTGATTGTTGAAAAAACGAAGAAAGAACACCAAGGGAAAGTCCATCATCACAGCTTCCGACGCCGACCAAATCGCCGCCCCCATAGGAATGATGTAATACTTGCGAAAAGCGTCTGAATACCCATGTTGTTCGAGGTATTCACCAAGTGTCTGATCTTCCGGTATATTCCCTTGTTCCAAACCAGCCACTGTCTGTTTATTGAAGGTTAAGATGTCCTTAACCATTCTCAAAAACGACGGCCGGACAAGATTGATGCGCTGGGCAAACAGGCTATTCAGGTTGGTGCCGTTGTACTCTAAGCCGGTATTTTCACATCGAACACTGAAGCTCATGTCCGAGGCTTCGCTTTGTACACCCAGT
>JBFHTA010000182.1:0-7846 GCA_041590855.1 Pseudomonadales bacterium | reverse complement strand
TGAGTCTATTGGACAAGCAAGTCTAGGGCTTGTTTATAGCTTCTAAGTAATAAGCTCCTGGATGGGCTCTGGAAATCACCAGAGCCCTTCTTCAAGTTCATGCCAGATGCTTGGCCAGCGCCTCTCCTAATTTCATAACACTCTGTTGTTGCTTCTCATCACTCAACTGTCCCTGTTCATTAAATGCCTTGAAGGCACTGCCAATGGCGATTTGATCTGGTAAGACGATCATTCCCAGATTACCCAGCAGCATTCTTAAAAATACCAATCCACGTAATCCGCCAAGTCCACCGGGTGAAGCTGACATGATCACAGCTGATTTTCCTTTGTAAGCGACTAACGGTGGTTCATTATCGCTGGTGGCGCGGGACGCCCAGTCAATGCAGTTTTTCAATAAGGGTGAAAAGGCGCTGTTGTATTCCGGCGAGGCGATCATAATGCCGTCGTGGTCGATCAGTAGTTGTTTGAATTGACGAGCGGTTTCCGGAACACCTTCTTGCGCTTCTAAATCCTGGTTGTAGATAGGCATGGGGTAGTCGGCCAAACTGATTTCGGTCATCTGCGCTCCTGCCTGACGGGCTCCGTCAGCTGCGATCTTGATTAACTTACTGTTGAAGGAGTCGGTGCGGGTGCTGCCTGAAAATGCAAGAATCTTGGTCATGATGCGTTCCTTTTGCTGTTGCCGATGGTGGAATGTTCGGTTGTTCCTAGTGTAGACAACTCTAATCCTAATCTGCGGTCATATCTATTAAGCGATTAACAAATGAGGAGGTCGCACGTGAGATGGATAACAGGGCTGGCCTGCCTGATGGTGTGCGGAAGTCTGCTGGCCAGTGACCATTTTGATACCCTATGTGACGACTACGCATGTAAGAAAGAGCGTTACGAACAACGTAAAGCCAAAGAGCGCTATCAGACGCCAGAGGTGGTTCCGGTGAACCCGGATGAATCTGTATGCCGTACATTCAGTTCCACAAAAATGCGTCGACTCAACATCGAAAAGCGTATTGCGAAGGGGATGACCGAAGCTCAGGTGCGGGCATCCTGGGGGAAGCCAGGGCAGATTGACCGGCTTTCTGACGAACAAACCCAATGGTTTTATCAGCGCTTTGGTGAGCGCTATTACCTGACGTTTTTGAATGGCTGCTTGCAACGTTGGCGGTGATGTTTGTTGGCAGGAACCGGACAAAAAAAGCCTGAGCGACTTCCTTGTGGGAAACCGCTCAGGCTATTTCTAACTTTCTACGTTTGGGTAAAAAATTAGATCTCTGCCGCCAGGCGAGCGCCTTGGTTGATCGCGCGTTTTGCATCCAGCTCAGCCGCCAGATCCGCACCGCCAATGACATGTACTTTCATGCCTTGTTTCTCTGCCCCTTTCTCTAACAGCTCGTCAGCAAGAGAACGGTTTGAAGTTTGACCGGCACAGATGATCACATTGTCGACGTCGAGAACTTTCTTCTCGCCTTTCACCGTAATGTGCAGGCCTTGATCGTCGATCTGATCGTAGCTACAGCCAGGGATCATGGTAACGTCTTTCATCTTCAAAGTTGCGCGGTGAACCCAACCAGAGGTTTTACCCAGGTTCTTACCAACCGAAGACTCTTTACGCTGAAGCAAGAAAACTTCACGCTCAGGCGCTTGGACTTCCGGCTGTGCCAAAGCAGAACGGTTTTCAAGTTTGGTGTCGACACCCCATTCTTTGTACCACTGTTGTTTTTCAGCTTCAGCGTCTTCTGCGTGTTTGTGAACCAGATATTCACCCACGTCGAAACCGATACCACCGGCACCGATAATCGCGACTTTCTTACCCACTGGTTTCTTATCGCGAAGTACGTCCAGGTAAGACATGACCTTGCTGTGCTCGATGCCTGGGATACCCGGGTTACGTGGTGTAATACCGGTGGCTACGATCACTTCGTCGAAGCCTTCTTTTAATAGATCTTCGGCTGAAACGCGTGTGTTCAAACGTAAGTTTACACCGTGTTTCTCGATCATTTTACCGAAGTAACGCATGGTCTCATTGAAGTCATCTTTACCAGGAATTTGCTTGGCAATGTTGAACTGACCACCGATCTTGTTATCCGCATCAAACAGCGTCACATCATGGCCGCGTTCGGCCAATACCGTCGAGGCTGACATACCAGCAGGACCAGCACCAATGACCGCGACCTTCTTCTTGTCTTGGGTTGGAAGGTACAGTAATTCCGTTTCGTGACAGGCACGAGGGTTCACCAAGCAGGAGGCACGTTTCATCTGGAAAGTGTGATCCAAACAGGCTTGGTTACAGGCGATACAGGTGTTGATCTCGTCGCCTTTGCCCGCTTCGGCTTTGGCCACGAAGAACGGATCGGCTAACAATGGACGCGCCATCGATACCATGTCGGCTTCGCCAGAGGCAATGATGTTCTCAGCAATTTCCGGGGTGTTAATACGGTTACTCGCACATACCGGGATATTCACGGCTTTGCGCAATTTAGCGGTCGCAAAACTGAACGCTGCACGAGGTACAGAGGTTACGATGGTTGGAACACGCGCTTCGTGCCAGCCGATACCGGTGTTGATGATGTTAACACCAGCTTTTTCAATTTCTTTTGCCAGGGTTTCGATTTCTTCCCAGCTTTGACCACCGTCAACCAAATCCATCAAGGACATACGGTAAACGATAATGAACTTCTCACCGACCGCTTTACGCACGGCTTTCACGGTTTCGATGGCGAAACGCATTCGCTTCTCGGCTGAACCACCCCATTGGTCGGTACGGTTGTTAACACGCTCCGCCAGGAATTGGTTAATCAAATAGCCTTCCGAGGCCATGATTTCGATACCGTCGTAGTTCGCGAACTGTGCCATTTTGGCGGCATTGGCGTAATCATCGATGGTTTTAAGAATCTGTTTATGGCTTAGCTTGCTTGGTTTGAACGGCGTAATCGGTGACTTTTTAGACGACGCAGACACATTGTACGGGGTGTAACCGTAACGACCAGCGTGCAGCAGTTGCAGGGCAATCTTGCCGCCTTCTTTATGAACTGCAGAGGTGACACGACGGTGCAACAACGCAGTCAGTTTATTGTCCATGCGAGAACCGAATGGCAGTAACTCACCTCGACGGTTCGGTGCATAACCACCGGTAATGGATAGGGCTACACCACCGCGAGCACGCTCGGCAAAGTAAGCTGCCAGTTTTTCAATATGGTAGAAACGGTCTTCCAAACCTGTGTGCATAGAGCCCATGATGACGCGGTTCTTTAGCGTCGTGAAACCTAGGTCTAGTGGCTCTAGTAGATGAGGATAGGGTTTTGTCATTGTCATCAAGCTCGCTGTCGTAATGTTGTCGAAGCGGTGCGTTCCGCTTAAAACAGGGTGTCCAAAATAAAAGAAATCAGAATAAATACTGCTCTATTCGATGGTCGAATTTATATCAGGCTAACTATACAGCGCCGCTGTTAGAAAGCGACATCATATGTTATTGACATTTGGTGGGAAGCTGGTTCTCGATTTCGGTCTGTGAAAGATACAAAAAAGGCGCCCGATTGGGCGCCGTTGAAGATATCGATCAATTGATCCGGGTTACTCTAAGAGCAATAAGAAATGTGCAGTTATCTTAGAATGGGAAGCCAAAGAGCAACCCGTCACATTATTGAGCGATAGCTTCCTTGGTCATACGACCAATATCGGTATGGTGAACCATTTTACCGAATTGTTTTGCAACATTCTGTGGACCAAATGCAATTACTGGTACTGGCGTGCTGGTGTGCGTACCTGTACCCCAAACCACGTTTTGGTCTTCCGCAACAGCGCGGCCAAGTAAGTCATGACGTACTTCTTCGCCGTAAACATAGAAGGCTTTAAAGTCCATCACTTTCGGGAAACGCTCCGCGCTCAGGTATTTATGGTCATCCACTTTGTAGAAGTTAGGTTCTGACGCCAGAATTTCTTCGGCTTGCTCCAGAGTGATGTCGAATTCGCTGTTGTCGTTCACGATCTTCATCAGGTCAGCCGGGGTTTTCTCGGTCTTGCTGAACTCAGAGAAAATGTCCGGGTAGCTCAACTTCTGTGCGTACAGCTTGTCCAGAATGTCGAAGCTACCGAAGTTGAAGTTTGGCTTGTAGGCGCGCTCAGCAAAGCCTTGGCCGTCCAATTGCTCTGGTGCAGGAATGTCGGCACGTGAGTAAGAGAAACCGAAGCCGCCGGTTTCGTGGTCAGCAGTTACTACCACTAGCGTGTCGTTGCGGTCTTTCACCCACTCGTACACGTAGTTGATGGTTTCGTCGAACTTCAACATTTCATGCAGCATGGTAGCAACGTCGTTGTCGTGACCCGCCCAGTCGATACGACCGCCTTCGATCATTAGGAAGAAACCGTCCGGATCTTGAGACAAGATGTCCAAAGCTTTGGCGGTCATTTCTTTCAAGGTTGGTTGAGTTCGTTCTGTGTTGTCTTTGTTACGTGTATGTTGGATGCCATCGGCCATACCTGAGTAAGCAAACAAGCCCAATACCTTGTCATCTTTAGCCGCTTCAAGCTCTTTGCGCGTCAGAGCTACTGTGTAGCCTGCCTGTTCTGCGGCGGTCAATAGGTTTTTGTCGTCCTTACGCTTGGATTTGATTTTAACCGTGCCGCCGGTACGGGCTGTTAGCTGCTGATGCAGTTCGCCGGCTTTATCGTTTGCGCTTTTTGGAATCCAATGACGCAAACCACCAGACAGCATCACGTCCACTTCGGTGGCCAGCATTTCTTCCGCAATGCTGTTTTCCAAAGAGCGGTGTGGTTTGTGCGCAGCGAACGACGCAGGCGTTGCGTGAGTCAGACGGGTATCTGATACCAGACCCGTTGCCTTACCGTGCTTTTTCGCCAATTCCAGCGCGGTTTCTGCCGGGTTACCTTTGGCGTCCAGACCTACTGATTCAGACGGTGACGGTACGCCAGTGGCCAGCTGAGAAGCGGAACTGGCAGAGTCCACAACGATGTTGTATGCCGGGTTGTGTTGAGACAGACCAACGTAGCCGGAGTCCATGAATTTGCTGATGCCCGTTGGCTGCCCTTCATAGACAGAGTTGGGTGCGTTGGTGGCGTACTCTTGTAGCAAACCAACTTGCTGTGGGCCCATGCCATCGCCAATCATCATGATGACGTTCTTGATTTTGGCTGGTTCTTCTGCCGTTTGGGAGTCAGTGCTCTGACAACCCGAGATCAAGGCGGTAGTGGTTAATGCTGCACCTGAAATGAGGCTTGCGATGACTTTTTTATTGAATAACGTTTTCATCATTCTTCCGTTTAAGTAATACGAGTGTGGTGTGAATCCTTTCGCGTTCCGCGCAAGAGACTTACATTGCAATTCAGTGACCAAAAAACACTATTTTGGTGACATTTTCATTACATAAAACGATTTTTGTTGAATGAACGTTTAATTTTGACAGGTCTGAAGGCGTTTTGGCTAGGGAGCAGCACGCATGAGATGGTCTTGTTTCTCAGAGCCTCAGCGATTAGTTATTGTTTCTTAAACCGTTTTTTCGAAGGCAAGGTATTCCTGCCCTGAAATCGGGCAAGATCGGGTGACGTCAGTATTATGTCTTTCTCACTACGACTCTCACGACAGCTCTTATTACAGCTTTCAATACGAACTAAGAAGCCGTTTAGCTGGGGGTGGCTTTTTTACGGGAGGTTGTTTTTCTGGAGTTGCCGGAAGTTTTCTTTGATGTGGTTCGACGACGTGTGCCGGAGCGTTGGCCACCTGCATTTTTACCTCGGTACTGAACGGGTTTGAGATTGGTTAAGACCGTAGCGGAAGCCTGCTCGATCAGTTGCGTCAGGTTTGTTTGCAGGGGGCTCATGAAGCCTTGGTAACTGTGTGTGCCTTCGCTAATGCGAGCCAGTTGCGCTTCCCAGTCGGCGGTCATATCCGGTGTGGTCGCCTGTTCAGGGAGGGCGTTAATGAGCGATTTACCAGTGTCTGTGGCGCGAATTTGTTTCCCTTGTCGGGTCAGAAACTGGCGCTTGAACAGCAGTTCGATGATGCTGGCGCGGGTAGCTTCAGTGCCTAGCCCGTCGGTTTCGCGGAGGATGGCGCGAATGCTCGGGTCTTTCACAAATCGACTGATCCCTGTCAGTGCACTCAGTAAGGTTGCATCGGTAAAGTGTTGTGGTGGCTGGGTGTGTTTTTCCTGCAGCTCTGCCTGATGGGAAGATAACGCTTGTCCAGGTGTTAATTCAGGTAAAGACGATGCTTGATCGCTGGTGGTTTCGTCGGACGGTGTTTGATCTTTGCTGGTTGAAGTAGCAAACAGGGCCTTCCAGCCCAGATCAATGTCTTCTTTACTGCGGGCGGTAAAACGACCCTTCTGAATATTGATCTCTGCCGTCCGCTCTTGATAGCGGTACGGCGGGTAAAACAGTGCAAGGTATTGTCGGGCGATCAAACCGTAGACCTGTTGCTCGCTGCGCGATAACTTGCTGATGTCGGTGGTTTTTAAGGTCGGAATGATGGCGTGGTGTGCTTCCACTTTTTTATCGTTCCAGGCTTTGGTTTTTATCTTGGGGTTGGCGGCTTGAATGCTGGCCTGATCGTATGCCTGATTGCGGGCTAATGCGGCAAGTACCTGATCGGCCTGGCCGTGGTGTTCTTCCGGTAAATAGCGGTTGTCGGAACGCGGATAGGTGATGAGTTGATGGCGTTCATAGAGGGTTTGGCAGGCGTCCAGGGTTTGCTGGGCCGATAGCTGATATCGCTTCGAAGCGTCAATTTGTAACGCCGACAGATTATAGGGCAGCGGTTGGGCCTGCTGTTTGGTTTTGCTTTGGTAATCGGTGACGACCGCAGGCTGGTGGCTGATGCGTTGAATCACGTTTTCTGCCAGCGCTTTGGAAAGCACCCGGCCGTCTTCGTCCATGTAAGGTTGGCACGCCTCGCTGGGTTGCCACTTGGCGGTAAAGGCCTGGTTCTGTTCTGTGGTTAAATGGGCCAATACGTCGTAAAACGGTTTGGAAACAAAGTGCTCGATCTCCTGATCCCGCCGTACCACCAAGCCAAGTATGGGGGTTTGTACCCGGCCCACAGAGAGCACCGAGTTGTAACCGGACTTCCGTCCTTGCAAGGTGTAAGCCCGGGTCATATTGATGCCATAGAGCCAGTCTGCGCGGGCTCGTGCCAGGGCCGATACGGAGAGTGGTATAAAGTCTTTATTCGGCTTCAGTTGGGTAAGCGCCTGACGTACCGCAGATACGTTTAAGTCGCTGATGAGTAAGCGTTGGGTGTCGGCCAGTTTGTTCTTCGGAACCTTCAGGAAGTTAAGTACTTCATCCACCAATAACTGTCCTTCACGGTCCGGATCGCCAGCGTGAACAATCCGGCTAGCGTCTTTCACCAGCTTCCGCAACACCGTCAGCTGTTTGCGTGTTTTCGGTTTGGGTTGAAGTTGCCATTGTTCCGGCACTATGGGCAGATGTTCCATCTTCCATTGTTTGTATTGGGCGCCGTAGGCATCTGGCTCGGCTTGTTCCAGCAGATGACCAATACACCAGGACACCACATCGCCGTTGGCGGCTGTGATGTAACCCTCTTGTTTTTTAAGCGGTTTTGGTAAGGCGTCGGCAATGGCACGCCCCAGGCTGGGCTTTTCGGCTATGTAAAGGATCATGAAAGGACTGTTCTGTATAAATAAACAGTGTAAATATATCCGTACTTTATAAGCAGAGTCAAAATTACTAAGGAACATCTGAACAAGTCCGCTCTAGCTCAGCGGGCGCTAGAAAAACGTTAGAACAAGGCGAGCTTCGTAGAGAATGTCGAGGCCTTTTCAAGAAGTTCAACACAGTTATAACGTTTTTAAAGCCCCGCCCTCTGGGGCCT
>JBFHTA010000181.1:0-7856 GCA_041590855.1 Pseudomonadales bacterium | reverse complement strand
TAT
Organism: Pseudomonadales bacterium; assembly: GCA_041590855.1. Lineage (GTDB taxonomy): Bacteria > Pseudomonadota > Gammaproteobacteria > Pseudomonadales > Litoribrevibacteraceae > Litoribrevibacter. Next base: position 7,853 of record JBFHTA010000181.1, on the reverse strand, counting down.
GCATCATGAGCTGGAAGCCGGCATCGTCGTGGCCAACCTGTTAAGAACCACCAAGTTCAGCCATAAATACCCGCGCTTTCAAACCATTGATGATCCGGCTTACATCTCGCTGGCGTTGCCCGAGCGCGAAGAAAGCGGCTTCGAGTTAATCATTCGTGAAAACCCGTTCAGTGCCTGCCAACCCAATGCCGACCAATTGTCGGTGATCTCGGTGGCGGCATTGACTCAGGACAGCATCACCCCCGAACAACCTTCCCGATTAGCCAGCCTAATACAGCAACTGGCGGACAATCTCCAGGAAAAAGAACAACAGTCGATCAGCGACGTCGCCATGCTCTGGTTTGAACACTACTGGCAGTGTGCCATTGAACCCGCCATTCGCCTCTACGATGAACACGGCATAGCGCTGGAAGCCCACCAACAGAACTCGCTGCTCGACGTCTCCGAAGGGCTGCCAAGCAGATATTTCTATCGCGATAACCAAGGCTTCTATTTGTCGAAAGCGCACCAAGCCGATTTGATGGCTCAGGAGCCACGGCTGGCAAACACCCCCGAATTATTTTATGACGATGAGATGATTCTCAACCGATTCAGCTATTACCTGATCGTCAATCAGTTGTTCTCTGTGATCAATCGACTGGGCATCGACCAGTTGTTGCCAGAACAACGGGCGTTGGAGATGAGCGTCTCCTGGCTGGCCAATCTGGCGACTCAATTGAACGGTCAGGGCAAGGCCTTGATCGACGCCTTACTCAGTCAGCGGGACATCGCCTTTAAAGGGAACCTGTTAACCCGAATTCACGATGTCGATGAACTGCAAGCCGATCAGGAACTGGCCGTCTACACCAAAGTAAAAAACCCGTTCCGTGCCATCGCCTTCGCACAAGGGGTAATCGATGAGACGACAGAAGAGCAGCATCATACGGTGAGTACGGCACCTCATACTCTTCATCTGAACGCGCTGATATCAGCCTCCGAACAAGCCTCGCTGGCCCGCTTATCAGAGGTTTCCGAGAACACAGAGGTGCAGCGTGAATCGGCCTAATACGCTCAAAAGCACTGCCATGCCCTCTGACTTACCGGCCACAGGGCTCGCCAAACAACAGGCTGAGCGACGGGTAATCCGCCAATTGTTTGAAGCCTTGCTGTTCGAACAGGTGATTGGTTACCGTTTCGAGCAAGGACAGTTTTCCTTTACCCTGGGCGACATTCATTATCAGGCCCAAGGCTACGTTGCCGGTTTTTCGCGCATCCGACTGGATCAAGACAGTATTGTTAAACGTGCGGACCCAGGCACAGAAAAAGCCACAGCAAAAGACCAGGAGCCCGCCAACCTGGCCGACATTCTAAGAGCCTTGCCCACCAACGCAGACATCAAGCGCAAGTTGTCGGAACAATTGGCCCAAACCATTACCCTGTGCCAATGGAATGCCGAGCATCTGCCTCCGCGCCGCCATCGGGCACAGTTGGAGTACGCCGAGCTCGAATCCCAGTTGGACGAAGGCCACCCGTATCACCCCTGCTTTAAAGCCCGTACCGGATTTTCCTTGGCCGATCACCAAGCCTATGGCCCGGAATGTGCCAATCCCATTCAATTGCACTGGTTAGCGGTGCGTCGTGATTTGATCCAACAGAACTTACCGTCGATCTTCTCTCATGAGCAATCATCACCAGCACTGGACGATCTGCACTTCTGGCAACAAGAAATAGGCCTGCCCGGCTGGCTAGACATTCAACAACGCATGAACACCGCCAAACTGAGTTGGCGCGACTATACCTTGCTGCCTATCCACCCTTGGCAATGGCACAACTTAAAAACCGGCGCGCTGACGACCCCTTTAGCCAATGAAACCATGGTGCATCTCGGAGCCGCAGGCGATCATTACCAGGCGACCATTTCGGTTCGTTCGCTGATCAACCTCAGCCGCCCGGAAAAAGCCACCATCAAGCTGCCGATGAACATGATCAACACCTCGTCGTTGCGAAAACTGACACCCCACTCGGTGTGTACTGCGCCGGCCATTTCCCACTGGTTGGCGCAAGTGGTGAGTCATGATCCTTTCTTTCAACAGTACCCTTTGCTGCTGTTAAAGGAATACGCGGGTGTACTGGTGAATGAGCAGGCTGAAGACCGCAGCGAAGACTGGCCGTCGGCATTGCACGGTCAACTGGGCGTGATCTTCCGTGAAAGTCTCACACCTTACTTACAGCCATCCCAACAGGCGATGCCGTTTAACGCCCTCTATGCAGAAGAAAGCAACGGCCAACCGCTGATCCAGCCCTGGATTGAACACTACGGTTTGGACGCCTGGTTCACCCGGTTGATCGACGTAGCTGTGATCCCGGTTTGGCATTTACTGGTGAAACACGGCTTAGCGGTGGAGGCCCACGGTCAGAACATGGTGCTTGTGCACCAGGACGGCTGGCCACAGGCGTTAATTCTTCGGGACTTTCATGAAAGTGTCGAATACGTGGAAGACTACCTGGCGGAGCCCTCGCTCAAACCGGACTTTGAGCAGCTCAACCCTTGTTACCGCAACGCGCCAGACGACGAATACTATTGGATGTCGTCGGTGGAAGCCCTGCGCGAGCTAATCATCGATACTTTATTTGTGTTCAACCTATCGGAGCTGGCTTGCATCTTTGAGCGCCACTTCAGCTGCTCAGAAGACACCTTCTGGCAAGCCATTTATCAGCGCTTGCAGACCTACGCTCAACAAGGCCACTGCAGTCAGCAAAGGTTGGATCGGATGCCGATCAACCAGCGCGAGATTTCTACCGAATCACTGATCACCAAGAAGCTGGCCGATGTGGAAGAAGACCATTTCCACCACACCATCGACAACCCGTTTGCAGGCTTACCGCCGCTCTCCGTCTAATGTTTATCCTTGGTATTGTTAAGGACGTTCCATGTTTTTTGTAAATGACGACTATTTTGATCAAGACTATCTGGCCCAACAACAGCCAACTTTCGAGCAATTAACACTCTCTTCTGAATCGCGCATTGCCGTATGTTTGGAAGACACCGCACTCTGGTTGGCCTTATGCCTGTATCTGAAATCTATCAATGCTTCGGTGATGCCTATTCACCCTGCCATGCCCAAAGACGCCGCCCTGCGCATGGCCCGAAAAGCCGGCTGCAGCCAATTGTTTTATCACGGATTGGAAACCGAAAATACCTGCACAATTGATACAGAAAGCGACACAATCAATACATCTAATAGCCCAATCAACGAAGTTAATAACATAACACGTGAATCTGGAGTATTGATTCAAATGAGCTCCGGTACCACAGGCGAGCCGAAATGCATCGACCGCAGCTGGGCTTCGATTGATCGAGAGATTGAAAGTTACCTGTCAGTATTTACCTTGCCTAACGAAATGACCCCCTTGATCGCCTGTCCGGTCAGTCATTCCTATGGCTTAATCTGTGGGGTACTGGTGGCCTTGGCTCGCGGTAAAACGCCCAAAGTGATCACCAACATCAACCCCAAGTATCTGGTGAAATCCATCCTGGCGGCTGATCGCCCGCTGCTTTATACCTCGCCCACCATGTTACAAGGTGTGCTTCGTTTGCTGCCGAAAGATCATACTCTGCATGCGGCCATGTCTTCGGGCACTATTTTACCGAAACCCACATTCGAGCAGTTTGCGCCACGCATCGAGCATTTCTTCCAGCAATACGGATGTTCGGAAGCCGGATGCATCGCCATTAATCAACAGATGACCTCAGCCATTGAAGTGGGCACGCCGCTCCCTCACCTCAGTATCAGCGCAGGCACTTCCGCCGACGCGCCGGATGAGGTGGTCGTCACCACGGAGTCAGGGCAGGTTATCCACACCAACGATCTGGGCTACCTGACCACCAATGATCAGGGCCAGACGATGCTGAGCTTTGTGTCCCGTCAGGACGACACCATCATAGTGGCCGGGCTTAATGTTTATCCACAGGAAGTGGAAGATCTGATTCTAAGCCACCCAGACATTACCGATGCCGTAGTCTTTAAAGTCGAAGACCGCTTTGCCGGACAACGGGTTGGGCTGCAATTCAGCGCAGCACAACCGCTGGATCACGCCGAATTACGATCCTGGTGCCAGTCGCATCTGGCGAGCTTCCAGATGCCGCACTATTTCAATCAGGTGGAACAGATAGAACGTCTCGCCAACGGCAAGGTGAACCGCAAGCAGATCGCCCGAGCCTTCCAACAGGCTATGGAAGAACGCGCCCATCAACGAAAAGCGGCGAGCCAGCCAGGCCAATTAAACCAGTCCACAGCAAACATCTAGAACTAAAAGAGCGCGTCGAAACAAGTCGCGCCTACCGCAGGAAAAACCACCATGAACAAAACAGAGATCATTCAGGCCATCTATAACGTGTTGAATGAGCACATGATGATTCCGCAAATCGACGCCTTTTCAGAAAGCGCACGACTGAATCAGGATTTGTACCTGGATTCGGTGCTGGTGTTGGAATTGATTTTGGCGCTGGAAACCGAGTTGGGCCTGGACATCCCGGACGAGGCGCTCACCCAGGACGACTTTGATACTGTCACCAGTCTGGCGGATTTCCTGTTGAGTAAAACCGGGCAATCACAAATCGTCTCAGATGCAGGTATTGAGGCAACCACCAATCAAGCCCCAGAAGAATTCGAAGACATCAAGGTGCACTGTTTTGTCAGTTGTGTCTGCGACATGCTTAAACCCAATCCGCAGGTCGATCACCGCCCCTTCTATTTCGGCGTCTGGGATGCCGAGGTGGTAGTGAACGCGCAGCATCAAATCGATTACCATTCCGACAGCCTCAACCACGACAATTTCCGCCATTGGTTTAAGGCGCTCTACTCTGTGGACATCGAGCCTTGGTACGACGCGACCAAGAGCAAAGACGCAAACCTGAACACCCTGATCAGCTTGTTGGAAAACAAGCCTGCCGAGCAACGCATCATGGTAATGATCGACATGTATCGTTTGCCAGAGCGGGAAAACAAATTCAACCAAAACCCCTTCCCCCATTATGTGATGCTGGAAACCACAGAAGACCCGGACGAATGGCTAATGCTCGACCCGGATTTCCGTTGGGAAGGCCGCTTGGCAAAAGACAAAATCCTCCACGCCATTGCGTCTCCGGCGGTGGCGGGCGGCTATCGTTTCGACAGCCGCCAGATTCAGCCCACCCGTGACGAAGCCATTCGGGATTACTTTTTGGATAGCCTGATCCCCGATCACAATCCCATGACCGACGCAGTGCGAGCAGTGGTGGCGTATCATCACCAGCACAATCAGTTCACCCAACTGCCCGACGCCTTGAAACAGTTACCGGTTCTGGCTATTCGAAAATACGCTTACGAGCACGGTCTTGCCTACTTTTATCTAGCCTTGGGTTATGATTTGGAGGCCGAGCAGGACAACGAATTTGAAGACCTTTGTGTGATCATCGAACAGCTGGTGGAGAGCTATAAGCTGGTGCAATACCGGGCGATGAAGCTGGCCAAAGCCGATACCTTCGGCGATCAGGAGCAACAACTGCTGGATGAAATCCAAACCATTCTGGATGAGCAGGACGCCCGCGAGTTTCAGGTAAAAAACCGACTCGCTGAGCTTTTCAACGACTGGCATCAACAGAGCTTCGGTCACCCAGTGTCGACCGGCACCAATCAGCCGGAGGCGGTTCCCGCATGAAACTGTCGATCTGTACCATCTCCTTCCGGCATCAATTAGTGTCCATCGATCAACTGGTGAACTGGGCACGGGCCAACCATTTTCAAGGCATTGAGCTCTGGGGTGTTCACGCCAAAAACCTGGCCGAACAACCCAGCTACAATCAGGAGTGGCTGGCCGGCTTTGGTCTGTCGGCCTCGATGATCAGCGATTATCTGCCCCTGCAAGGCCCGGAAACCGCCGCCTTTCAGAAAGTACAGCAACTCTGTTTACTGGCGAAACATTGGGGGGCCAAAAAGCTGCGCACCTTTGCCGGTAACTTGGGCAGTCAGGAAGTGTCCGAGGACGTTCGGGCCGACATCACCCGTCGCATGCGCGATATTTGCCAATGGACCGCGCAACACGGCATTACCCTGATTGTGGAAATCCACCCAGGTACTTTGGCCGATACCATGGCGTCCACGGTGCGTTTATTGGAAGAGGTCAATCAACCCAACCTCAAAATCAATTTCGATGTGTTGCACGTCTGGGAATCCGGCGCAGACCCCATCGATGCCTTCCGATTATTAAAACCCGAAATCGAACACTTCCACCTGAAAAACATTCAGTCGGCGGAATTGCTCAGCGTCTTCTCGCCGCCCAATGTCTACTCCGCCTCAGGCAGCCGCGAAGGCCTGGTGCCACTGTTTGACGGCGCTGTGGATTACCAGCGGTTTCTGGAATATGTGATGCAACAACCGGACAGCAAATTCCATCACATGGACGCATCACTGGAATGGTTTGGCGACGAGTGTCGTAAGATACTGAGTGAAGACCGCTACCGCATTCAGCAACTCCAACAGCAAAATCAATTAAATACACAGGCTTCTATAGAGTTGCCAGCTTAATGACAAGCACCACTATTGGTACGAGCACCACTATCAATACAAGTATAAATACCGGCAATCCAACAAAATAACACGCATAAAAAAGCGCCCAGATCAGGCGCTTTTTAACGTCAAACGTACCGGGAATTAGAATATAAACCGGCGCTTTTCAGGCGATAAGGCGTCGTAGCCGCGACTCCAGTGTTTCTTACCTGCGTCAGTCTGGCTGTAGAAGCCATCCAACAGTCGTTGTTTTTGATCGTGGGTAAAGTCGGTACGGATTTTTGAGGTTAAGCTGGACAAGGCGTTGGAACGTGCCTTACCGGTCAATCCCGTTACCAGCTTGAACACCTGATCGCTGGTTAACTGACGTGGCAGATAGAACGACAACATTTGTATGGCTTCAGCTTTGCGATCCTGCGCGTAATCGGTTTGATCGTAGTAGCCAGACACCAAAGACAAGGCTCCGTCAAAGGTCAGTGGGTACTGGGCACCCGCCAACAGGTGTTGCAGAATGTCGTTGCGCTTATTGTTTGAAGAGGACGCCAGCAAGGTCTTGATATCTTGCGCGGTGAGATCTCTGGGGCGGAAGCGGGTCAGATGCTTGGCGGCTTCGGCCCGCTCGTCCCAGTTCCATTTATCATCTAAAAACCCTTCACCCACCAGCTTCATATAGGTCGCTTTATCCAGTGGCATTGGTAAGAACTTACGAATGGCCAAAATGGCGTCCGCACGTTTGTCGTTATGCAAGGCATAAACGCCATCCAGCGTTAACATGCCGTGGGCAGCAATGCCTGCGATGGGTTGTTCACGATAAGTCATCGTTGGCCCACTGCAATCCGGCACAGCGACCGGAGCAACAACCGACGTCGCAGGGCAATCAGCAGGTGTTGCGCCCGCCTGTTGCAGTTGCGCAATGCGTTGCTCTTTCAGCGCCAAATTGTCTTTTAGCACTGTGTTCAGCTCGGTGGTTTTATCCAAACGGTTCTTGAAATCGTTACACACCAGCAAATATTGATCGGTGGTATTTCGAAGGTCGGTCAGCTCATCTTCCAAACGCTGATTTTCTTGCTGCAATTGCGCTTGGGAACGCGACAAGCCTTTGGCTTGATTGCTCTGTTTACGCAGTTCCGATAGCTTGCCTTGTAGATTCGCCAACTGATTTTCCAGCAACTCGGTCCGTTGCTGAAGCTGCTGATTGTGCGCGGCTAATGCTTCCTGCTGTTGAACGCTGCAATTAACTGACTTGTCTAAATCTGAAAAATTACTGTCATAGCGATCAAGATCGAACTTATCATTCGCCAATCCAGTCTGAGATACCATCGCAAG
>JBFHTA010000180.1:0-7902 GCA_041590855.1 Pseudomonadales bacterium | reverse complement strand
GACAGTGATTCGACTTCGGTAAAAGAATGTGCGCTAGAAATTGGATGCATGGCTTGGGAGCGTAGCTCAATGGATGCAAAGCGTGGGCTGAAAATAGGCCCCAAAGTATCGCTGCCGACTTGGCCCCTGAACCCGATGGTTCAGAGTGGTGGTTGTCGGTATGCCGTAGGCTTTCCGTCATGCGGACATGCACAATAGCTTACGCGGCCAACCTCCTAAAATAGGATTATCGGCTCGAGGAACGCGTCAGCTGGCGAGTACTTCAGAGCTTACGGCCATTATAACGACTGAAATTCATTTGTCAGCGACTTCTTGTAAACAAGTGTTTTAGTCGGGCATGGCGAGGTGTAAGAAAAGGCTTGTTGGGCATTCAGCCACGTTCAGCAAGGGATATCCGATATCGAACAAATAAAATCAGAGCTAACGGGTCGTGGCTGGTGCTAATGTATGGACAACGAGCGGGTTAAATACTGCCTTGGTCAGACGTGTCGTCTTCAAATGGCAAGGAGTGATTTTTGGTGAGAGCGGCATCAAGACGATCAGCCAGTTGTTGAAGCTGGTCTTGGCTAACGCCCTGGCTTTGTTCACGGGATAAGGCTTCGTGAGTAATGTTGAGGGCGGCCATCACTGCAATACGTTCCAGGCCAATGACTTTGCCAGTGGCGCGGATTTCACGCATTTTGTGATCGAGGTGACGTGCTGATTGCTCAAGAGAAGCGCGTGCTTCTTTGGGGCAGTTAACTAGATATTCCTTATCTAGGATGCTGACCTTAACTGTTTCCACATCTGACATTTATTCTTGCTCCAGAGCCTTGAGGCGAGAAATCATAGCTTCGACTTTCGTTCGAGCCAAATCATTTTTGCGCAAAAGTAGATTCCGTTCCGCCTTCCAGGCTTCCTGGTGTTCTTTTAGCTTGCGATTGTCTTCGAGCAGGGTTTCGTATTGTTCGATCAGCTCGATGATTTTTTTTTCCAGATCAGGGAAGCTCAAATTGTCCATCTTGTATCTTCTTACTTCAAGGCTAAACCTACTATAGAACCGTGACAGATTGCGGTCAATTACTGGCGGCGTGTTTCGTTGCATTTTTAGACAGGCTTCTCGAAGGTCAACCTGGGTGCTTTTCTGGTGTGACCCTGAGACAAGTGCTAGGATAGCGCGATCATTCATTAGGGGTAATTTATGGCCATTCAAGAACAACCGACACACAACCTGGAACAACTATTTGAAGATTTGGCGGATGCGTTTCTGGAGTTGAAAATTCAACAAGAACCGTCTGAAGCACACGGTGTGTTAGTGGGAATGTTGGTTCAGTCGCCAAATAAAGGTGTGGAAGATTGGTTAGCCTTGCTGGATATGATTGATATGGACACCTCGGTACTGGATGATCGAACCCGCGCTATTATGCAGGAAATTTATCAATTAACGCGCGATGGCTTGGCATCCGACCAATACGATTTTCAGTTGTTGATGCCTGCAGACGATTATGATGTAGGTGAGCGGGCGAATGCATTGGCGGTGTGGTCCAGCGGTTTTATTACCGGTTACGGTTTGGCGGCAGAACATAAGCGTTCGTTGTCTGCGGAGCTGGTGGAGTTATTAAATCATTTGCATGCGATTTCCGAATTGGACGATCAGTTGTCCGATTCTGAAGAAAATGAAAAGGATTTGTACGAGTTGTACGAATACGTACGTCTGGGTGTTTTGATGTTACGCCAGGCAATGCAGGACGAAGACGGTGAGGAAGGTAAGTCCGAACCGTCTTCAGAAGGGAAAACGCTACATTAACAGAGGCTTTATGACTGACTTAGCCATTTCATCGAAAGAGTATTTGCAGCGACGCCAGGCCTTAATGGAAATGATGGCGCCGAACAGTATTGCCATCCTGCCTGCGTCTGCGATTAAAATTCGTAATCGTGATGCGGAATTTGCCTTCCGTCAGGACAGCGATTTTCAGTATCTGACCGGTTTTAATGAGCCGGAAGCGGTTGCGGTATTAATTCCCGGGCGGGAGCATGGCGAGTTTATCCTGTTTTGTCGTGAACGTAAGCGAGAAGAAGAAATCTGGACCGGCTATCGCTCTGGTCCTGAAGGCGCGATTGAAAAATACGGTGCGCACGATGCTTTCCCGATCAGTGACATAGATGAAATTCTGCCGGGCATGATCGAAGGTCGCGATCGGGTGTATTACTCGATGGGCTGTGATCCGCAATTCGACAAACACGTGATGGAATGGGTTAACAGCATTAAAGCCAAAGCACGCAGTGGCGCACATCCGCCCGGCGAATTTGCTGCGTTGGATCACCTGTTACACGATATGCGTTTATATAAGTCTCCGGCTGAATTGAATTTGATGAGACGGTCGGCGGAAATTGCGGCGCAAGCGCACGTACGAGCAATGAAAGTATGTAAGCCCGGAATGATGGAGTATCAATTGGAGGCGGAGTTCCTGCATGAATTTATGCTCAATGGCGCTCGTTCTCCTGCGTATACCACCATTGTTGGCGGCGGTGCTAACGGCTGTATTCTGCACTATGTGGATAATGATCAGCCGTTAAAAGACGGCGACCTGGTGTTGATTGATGCCGGTTGTGAGTTGGATTTCTATGCCTCCGACATTACCCGTACCTTCCCGGTATCTGGGACATTCAGTGAGCCTCAGCGTCAGTTGTATCAACTGGTATTGGACGCACAATATGCGGCCATTGAAGAAGTGAAACCGGGCAATCATTGGAATGATCCACACGTAGCGGCGGTAAAAGTGCTAACAGAAGGCTTATTGTCTTTAGGATTGTTGGACGGCGAGCTGGAAACCTTGATTGAAGAAGAGGCGTATAAGGCCTTTTACATGCATCGTACTGGCCATTGGCTGGGCATGGATGTACACGACGTCGGCGAATACAAGGTTGGTGACGAATGGCGAGTGTTGGAACCGGGAATGGTGATGACCGTGGAGCCAGGGTTATACATTGCGCCGGATTGCGAAGACGTTGATCCAAAATGGCGTGGCATCGGTATTCGAATCGAAGACGATGTGATTGTGACCAAGCAAGGGTGCGAAGTCATGACGGATGGCGTACCTAAAGAAGTGGATGCCATTGAGGCGCTGATGGCGCAGGGTTAAACGGCAAATTGATCCTCTGGTTGCAGCGAATCCATGTCGATTGCCATGAAATAGAGAGAAACGAGCATGTCATCCTTACCTTCGGCGAAAGATTATTCGGATCACTATGACTTTGTCATTGTGGGTGGCGGGATGGCAGGGCTGACAATGGCGCTGTTGTTGGCGCCAGTGTTGAGTGCACAAAACAAACGGTTAGCTCTGATTGAAGCCTTCGATGTGTCGGCTGGCCAGTACCAACCGAGCTTTGATGCCAGATCGACCGCTTTGTCAGAAGGCACACGGCGTATTTTGAGTGAGTTAGGCGTGTGGTCGGCACTGTCTGAGAAGGTGTGCGCCATTGATCAGATCCATGTCTCCCAAAAAGGGGGCTTTGGTGTGACGCGCATGTCCGCGAACGAGTGTCAGGTCGATCATTTAGGCTATGTCATTGAGAATGCCTGGTTTGGTCGATGTTTGATGGAGGCGGTATCCGTTCATTCCTCCATTGAGTGGATTGCACCGGCCAAGGTCGCCCAGTTAACGCAATTGGCTGATGGACAATTGTTGACCTTGGAGAGCGGCGCTGAACTGTCGACGGACTTCCTGATGATTGCTGACGGGGCAAACTCCTCATTGAGAGCGTTGTTGGGCATTCAGGCCAATCGAACGGCGTATCAACAACACGCCTTGGTGTGTAATGTCAGTACCCGATTGCCTCACCAGAATGTAGCGTATGAACGTTTTACCCCCAAGGGGCCATTGGCGCTGCTGCCGTTAACTGAACATCGCAGTGCCTTGATTTGGAGTGTCCCGGAAGCGGAAATTGAATCAAGGCTGGCATTATCTGATCGTGAATTCAGTCAATTGTTGGAACAGGAATTCGGCACCCGTCTCGGCCCGATTACCAAAGTGGGTACACGAGCTTCCTACCCGTTGAGTTTAATGCGTGTAACCGATCAGGTGCGCCCTGGCATTGTGCTGTTAGGCAACTCTGCCCATGCCTTGCATCCGGTGGCAGGGCAGGGCTTTAACCTGATCATTCGGGATTTGGTATGCCTGAGTGAAGCCATTACTGAACGTTTAGAGCAGCAACAAAGTTTGCAGGCGTTGAGCTGGTTGTCTCAGTATCAGGATCACCGTCAGCTCGACCAATGGCTGACCACTTCCTTTTCGCATTGGTTGATTGAATTGTTTAGCAACGACAATCGTTGGTTAACCCGTTTCCGAGAGTTAGGGCTAATTGCGTTGGATCGGGTCGCTCCTGCTAAGGCTACCTTCGCCCGGCAGGCAATGGGGCTTGGTTTAGGGGCCAATTAAGTTGGTTGTGAGCTAGTTTGAAGGCGAACCCTTGTCCTATGGGGCCGTGATGGTGAATAGAGAGTCGAGTATGGATACGATTGATCTAGATTTTGATGTAGTGATTGTCGGCGGTGGTCTGGTCGGTGCAGCTCTTGCACTCTTGCTGTGTAGGGCTGGCTCTCAACCGGGATCTTCGCCCTTATCCATAGGATTAATTGAAGCCGGTCGCTTTGACTCGGATCTGGTGCAGCTTGCGGCTGATGATGCAAACTTTGACCCTCGAGTGGTGGCGCTGACTCATGCCTCTGAAACCCTGTTTGAGCGGATTGGCGTCTGGCCGTTACTCAAAGACTTACGTCGCTGCGCCTATCAGTCCATGTCCGTTTGGGATTCAGAAGGCACTGGTGAAATTGGTTTTACGGCCGAGGAAGCGAATGTCGATCATCTGGGCACCATTGTAGAAAATCGTCTGCTGGTGTCGGCATTGCGTCACCAGATCTCTCACCAGGCCAATATTTCCGTGTTGTCCGATACGGCTGTCAGTCAACTTGGACCGATGGTGAACAATCATGATCAGCAAAAGGTTCGTTTGTTAGGGCTGGATGATGGTCGCATTGTGGCCGGGAAAGTGGTGGTGGCTGCCGATGGTGCCATGTCGGCGATTCGGCATATGGCGGCCTTCCGATTGCGAGAATGGAGTTATCACCATAATGCCATTGTTACGACAGTGCGCACTGAGCGTCCGCACGATGGTGTCGCTCGTCAGGTGTTTATGCAGGAAGGGCCGTTGGCGTTTCTACCGTTACCCAGTGTCAATCAACAGCATTATTGTTCCATTGTTTGGTCACAAGAGCCGGAGCGGGCCGATGCGTTGATGGCGATGTCCGATGAGGCGTTTTGTGAGGCCATTGGTCAGGCGATAGAGCATCGACTCGGCCAAGTGCTGGAGGTGGATCGTCGTTTTGCTATTCCCTTAAAACAACGTCATGCCACGCAATATATCAAAGACCGCATTGCCTTAGTAGGCGATGCTGCTCACACCATTCACCCATTGGCCGGGCAAGGCGTAAATCTGGGGTTGTTGGATGTGGCGGTATTGGCGGAAGAGGTGTTGTCGGCTCATAAACGTGGTTTGGATATCGGTGAAGATCGTGTGCTGCGACGTTTCCAGCGTCGACGGATGGGGCATAACCTGTCAATGATGTCGGTTATGGAGGGGTTTAAACAGCTGTTTTCCGAATCTGCACCGCCGGTCCGCTTTCTCCGAAACTTGGGTATGTCAGTGCTGAACCAGCATCCGTTGATCAAACGGCCTATTATCACACGGGCCATGGGTCTGGAAGGTGATCTGCCCGAGATTGTCAGGCCATAAGTCTGTCGTAAAAAAATCCTATGCTTTTCAAAATCTTTACTAGTCTTCTTAATGATCTGCATCAAAAGCGAAGTTTAATTGCGCTGCATAATAGAAATTATTATTATTTGCATTCTTGGAATGGAGGAAACAATGCGTAAATTAATTTCAGCGGTTGCTTTGGCAACCTTAGCAGTAGGTTGTGGTAAGCAAGAAGCGCCTGAGAATGCAGCGTCAGTTGAGGCAGCTAAACCAGCCGAGCCAGTAACTTTGACTGTGTACTCAGCGCGTAAAGAACACTTGATCAAACCATTGTTCGATATGTACACCGAGAAAACCGGTGTTCAGATTCAATATATTACGGATAAGGCATCGCCGTTGCTGACTCGCTTGAAAAGCGAAGGTGAAAACACTCCGGCAGATATGTTGATCACGGTTGACGCGGGTAACCTTTGGAAAGCCGCAGAAGATGGTGTACTACGCTCAGTAACCTCAGATGCGTTGGAGAGCAACGTACCTGCAAATCTTCAGGACGAAAATAACCAGTGGTTTGGTTTGTCGATCCGTGCTCGTACCATCGTTTATGCGAAAGATCGCGTAAAAGAGGGTGAGCTAAGTACTTACGAAGGTCTGGCAGAAGAAAACTGGAAAGGTCGTCTTTGTCTGCGTACCTCTAAGAAAGTATATAACCAGTCGTTGGTTGCCAGCATGATCAGCAACTTGGGTGAAGAAAAGACTGAGAAAGTTGTGTCTGGTTGGGTAAACAACTTGGCAACAGACGTTTTCTCTAACGACACTAAAGCCATGAACGCCGTTCAGGCAGGTCAGTGTGACGCGACTATTGTAAATACTTATTACTTCGGTCGTTTGCAGAATAAAACGCCGGATGCAAACTTGGCGATTTTCTGGCCAAACCAAAACGATCGTGGTGTTCACGTGAATATTTCTGGCGCAGGTGTTACCAAGCACGCCAAAAATCCGGAAGCAGCACAAGCTTTGTTGGAGTGGTTGTCGTCTGAAGAAGCACAGCAGCAATTTGCTCAGTTGAACCATGAATACCCAGTAAATACCAAGGTTTCAGCGACTGAAGAAGTGTTGGCTTGGGGTGAATTCAAGCAAGACCCTCTGAACGTATCTGAAGCGGGTCGTTTACAACCTGCAGCAGTAAAATTGATGGATCGTGTGAATTACAGATAAAATAGGCGTCTTTCTTAGTAAGGCGACCGTGTCTGTGGATCATTCATCCTCAAAAACGCCCGAACAGTTAACCACTGCTCGGGCGTTTTCATTTCAAAGATTATTCGATAATCCGGTCAGCGCTTGGTTGTCCCGAAAGCGTTGGTGGTTATTGGTGGCAGCCATTGCATTCAGTGTTCTGATGCCGGTGGCAGTGATTTTTCTTTCCTGGTTGAACCCGCAGCCAGAGGACTGGGCCCATTTATGGCAAACCGTCCTTTCCGAATTAGTGATCAATACTCTGTTATTAACCCTGGGGGTTGCGTCGGGTGTGCTGGTCTTAGGCGTGACGCTGGCGTGGTTAACCGCTATGTGTCAGTTTCCGGGGCGACGCTTCTTTGATTGGGCGCTGATGCTCCCGTTTTCAGTGCCTGCCTATGTAATGGCTTTCTGTTTTCTCGGATTACTGGACTACAGTGGCCCGATTCAAACCTGGATTCGGACGCATTTGTCGAGCGATTTCGACCTTCCGATACGTAATCTCGCTGGGGTAATCTGTGTCTTTGTGCTGGCATTTTATCCTTACGTTTACATGCTGGCCCGCACGGCCTTTATGAATCAGGGGCGTGGCCAGATGGACGCAGCACGCAGTTTGGGCTGCAACAGTTATCAGGCGTTTTGGCGTGTAATGTTGCCAATGGCCAGACCGGCCATTGCGGCGGGTATGGCGCTGGCTATTATGGAAACCCTGGCTGACTTTGGTGCCGTATCCGTCTTTAATTTTGATACCTTTACTACGGCGATTTATAAATCCTGGTATGGGTTGTTTAATATTTATGCGGCGGCTCAGCTGGCTTCTTTACTGTTGGTGTTTGTGATTGCTTGTTTATGGGTTGAACAAAAGGCCCGAGGTCGGGCAAGGTTTGAACAACATGAGCGTCAACAGAAACAAAATTTGTATGTGTTGACGGGTGG
>JBFHTA010000179.1:0-7922 GCA_041590855.1 Pseudomonadales bacterium | reverse complement strand
TCGCTACAACGCCGGTTAAAAACAGATGCACTCTTTATTGAAACCGAGTTCAAGCAACCGATCTTTCTTCCATCCACTGTGGCGTTGCATTATGACGAAACCAGTGAGGGCATGACCTTTGAGATAAGAAATGAAGCCAACAGCCGGGTGCATATGAAAGGCTCCGTCTGTAAGCTTTAATGCCCCTGATAACGAGGGATAGAAGTTGATATACCAAGTTACTGAGTTTTCAACCGTGTTTGGTAGAGTTTGAGATCTCGCTCTGAAAAACAACAAAAGATGATGGTTTCGAGTATTGAAGGGTGTTGATCCAGATAACTCTCGACACTCGTTACTGCAATATCTACAGCCTGTTCAATCGGATAACCGTATACGCCTGTGCTGATCGCTGGAAAAGCGATGCTCTTAAGTGAATATTGGCTCGCTAGTTTAAGCGACTCAAGATAGCAAGAGGCAAGCAAATTTGCCTCATCCAAGTCACCACCCTGCCAAACAGGGCCAACTGTATGAATGATAAACTTGGCGGGCAATTTGTAACCCTGGGTCATCTTGGCCTGTCCGGTAGAACATCCATTTAGCGCCCTGCATTCAGACAGTAAGCCTGGGCCAGCAGCTCTGTGGATAGCCCCATCTACCCCTCCGCCCCCCAGCAGTGATTCATTTGCGGCATTAACAATGACATCAACCGCTAGCTGGGTGATGTCACCTTGTTGTGCAAGCAGATTAGTCACAAATAGCCCCTTGAACGAGATGTCCCGGCCTGCAACCGATTGTTCTTTAATCAACCTATATTTAAAGCTTATCGTAGTCGCGGTAGATTTCCATCAAGGCGTCGACTTGACGCTGAAGTTCTAACTTATCTTCCTGTGATATTTCTTGCCAATGAATGTCCCTTAAACCGGCTTCCATTGCATACAAAAAGTTCAAACTGATGCCCTGTACGAAATGCTGTTTCAACTGCACATAAGCCTCAACAGCCCCCCAGTCCCTGAGTTCTTCCGCAGAATGAATACCTATCTCACCCAATTGCTGTTCCGACTTTTCAGCCAAATTCTTTAAACTGGAAATGGGCGTCTTTGGCCTGTTGGTGTGCTTTGACATGTGTTTTCACCTGTATCGCCACTATTGATCGTCTATCAATAGCATTTTACTCAAGCTGGGATTGCTCCTGAATTGACAAAAGATCAGCCTCTTTCTTTTTGTATCTGATCCATACGGTGGCCATAAGCAAGAGTAAATACGCAGCAACTATCAACACCATCCCACCTGCTAGTAAAGATAGGCGCGGTTCGAAGGGGGCAAGCAGCACCATAGGCAACAAAACACAGAAGCCGTAAAATAATTGATGCCCTCTTCCCGACTCAAGGAACTCAGCCATGGAGGGCATCAACGACATAGTTGCCATTGACTTCATAGATAGCTGTTGTACGTGTAGAAATGCCAAAAAAGGAACAATTTTCAGCAACATGCCAAAAATAATGGCAATAATGACACCAAATAAAACACACAGAGCCACCATCATTTGCAACGGTTCTTGTAAGGTTTCATCTACAAAAAGACTAACGTCAAATACCCCGACAGCCATAAGCAAGCACACCAAACCCAGTCTCCAGAAATTGACCGTAGCATCAGGTACTTTTCTACGTCGTTGAGTGAACAACCACAAAGCACTACAACTGTAGCCAATTAAAGAAACGTGTAACCCGACAAATGCTAACCAGGTGCTTACAGCATCTTGATTGATAAGCCCACCTGCCAACAGTAATAACACTACAAAGTGGAGGACAGGCAAACGTCGTTTAATGAGTGCAGGAAATTCCGGGGTGACATGAAACATAGGTATGACTTGAAAACTTACCCCCATGACAGTCAGTAAGACCCAACCTAGCAGCCCAAAAATCAAATGGACATTGGTCAACACTTTCCCAACCGCTGAAGCCTCCAGCCAATGGTAACTCCCCAATTGCCACAAGCCTGAAAGTAATGTAAAGATCAGGCAGAAACCGGCCAGTTTGATTGAAAAGATCGAGACATTACTTCTGGTACTAAGAAAGACCTTCACAATCAAGAACACCATCAATAATAACGGCACAGCTATCAAACAGGAGGTCAACAAAACAAGAAGTTTGGACGGGATAAGAAAGTTAAATGGAAAAACCAACAATCCGGCAGTAAGGAGCCCGTGAAAGATTTTTGCTGTGCTGTCCACTAACGGAAAGCCTTTACCACTGAGTACGGGTAAGATTTGAGTTAATGCACCACACATCACCATTAGTACAAAACCCAGAGTAAAGACATGAGTCATTGCAATCAAATGTGGGTGCCACCGACTAACCCAAAGATCACTTAGCATCAGCAGGAAACCACCCAGCATCGCAAACACAGGCGCCGTAACAAAAAAACGGACCGGTGTTTGAAACGACGGCATTGCATCGAGCGACAGACCGGAAAGATTCATGAGTTAATCCTTATCTTTATGGGATCTGTGCCAGATATAAATATGATAAAGCCCATCGATATGCTGAACGGTTTGATATTCATATCCCAACCCAGGCAACTGCTGATATAAGGGAAAGGGTTCCCGGCGATGCACAACGTGCAATGCGTCCCCAGCCTTTAGAGACGCAAGTGCTTTCACAATTTGCTTAAACGGCTCTGGCGGCTCAAAGCCACTGACATCAAGCAAAACACAAGGCCGCCCAGCCGAATCAAAGCCCTGGTTTATTTCTGAACTCAACTCAGGCATCTCAGATTCATGCACAAGACGAAGCGTTCATATCAGCAATCACCTCTTCAGAGTCCCCCAAGGCGCGATCAGCCATCGGATACAACATTTGCTCCTCTTTCATATTGTGTTGCTGAATGAAGATCATCAGCGATTCCGAAAGCCCCAAGAAGGTGTCTTTATCAGAAGCTAGTAAAGCGTCTTCCAATTTGCTGCAAATGGAACGCATCTGCTGGTGCTCCATACGCATCACCATCGTAGGCCCCTGCGTCATGCCTGTGGCCTCTTCAAACTGAGGAAACAAAACGTTTTCTTCCATGTTCAAGTGATCTTCGAGATCGGCCTTAAACACCTGCCACTTCACTTTGGCTTCCTCCCAGTTTGTAGAAACAACTGCGTTTTCTGCCTCAGAAAACAACTGATCACATTCTCTGTGTTTGAAAGTCATAAACTCGCTGATCGACATCCCTTTTACTCCTCGAAACGCTGGATAAGTATCTGTCTAATCTAGTCTCAAAGAGCCGATGAAATATTGATCAAGATTAAGAAACGTTCAAAAACACAAAATTTTCAGGATAAAGAGGACGAGTGCACTGAGCACATTCGCACACCCAACCTGTCGCAAAAAATCTCTGAACCGTTAAACTAAACGGCTTGAAAATAATCTGCATGCTGGAAGACAAAATGAAAATAGGGATTGATTTAGGCGGCACCAAAATTGAGTGCGTTGTTATTGCAGATAACCACCAAATTGTATTCAGAGAGCGTCGTGCCACTCCTAAAGGTGATTACCTGGGAACGCTAGATGCCATCGAAGAGTTGGTGAATCTCACCGTTGCGCATGCACCTACAACCACCCCAATAGGCATTGGCATACCTGGCACCCTATCTTCGGACACAGGCACCATTAAAAACGCCAACTCCACCTGTCTGATCGGTGAACCCCTGGATCAGGACTTATCCCTGATGCTACATCGGCCGGTAAAACTAGCCAACGATGCCAACTGCTTTATTTGGTCTGAGTTCTGCGACGGCGCAGCCCAAGGCGTCACCAATGCATTTGGCGTAATCATAGGTACAGGGGTTGGCGGTGGTTTGGTCATGAATAATCAACTGGTAAATGGTTTAAACGGCATCGCCGGCGAATGGGGACATAATCCCCTCCCACACTTTCCGTTGGAACATCGCCCATGCTATTGCTCTAAGCAGGACTGCATTGAAACCTACTTATCCGGGCCAGCATTCGAAGCACGCTTTGCGGAGTTAACCTCCAAACAAAGCCCAGATCAAACCAAGCCTTCTAGCAATAACACTTCAAATGCCTTAACAGCAGAAGAGATCGTACATTTGGGCCGGATGGGCGACAGCCTAGCCAAGCAACATTTGGACAACTACGCCAGACAACTGGCCGCCAGTCTGACCGGAGTAATCAACGTAATTGACCCGGACATCATTGTACTTGGTGGGGGTATGTCAAACATTGACGAGCTGTATGAGTTGGTGCCTAAGTATCTGTCTGACTATGTTTTCTCTGATACTGTCCACACCCCTATCGTTAAAGCCAAGCATGGAGATTCCAGTGGGGTTCGTGGCGCGGCTTGGTTGTGGAACTAATTTCGTTAAGAACTTAAACAGAAAAGCCTGAGAGATCAGGCTTTTCTGAACACCAATAAACGATTATTTACTGGCATCTCATGATCAAACACAAACGCTAACCCTTGCTCTTTAAATGCACTAACCACTTCATCAAACATCCGAACACCAGATTCTGGGTTTCGTTCCTTTAACCAGGCATCAAAGGCTAAGTTACTATCAACCACAGGCTGATCCGCATAGAAAAACGGCCCGTAAACTGCACATACGCCATCGGTAGTTAACACCTTCGAGGTCAGTTGAATAAACGCCAGACAAGCGGACCAGCTCATAATATGTAGACTGTTCGCAGAGTAAACACAATCAAAAGGAGCTAGCTCGGAAACCAATGTTACATGCGTAGCATTCATGACATCCAAAGATTGGACTTTGGGAAATTCAACGTTCGAGAGAGTATTCAAATTAATTTGCAAGGCATCCCGACTCTCAGACAATTCAGTACACTGCCATGTCATCTTAGGGTTTTGTTGCATAAAATACAGCGCATGCTGACCAGAGCCCGACGCAACTTCCAGAACACGTTGCGATGAAGGCAAATATCCGGACAGCGCCGCCCAAATGGCCTCTTTATTACGATCAGCGGCCGGAGCGTAATTCAAATAAGTCGTTTGGTCGTTGATAATGACGGAATCTCCAAATTTTCGAATAAAACGTATTTCAGGACTCTTCGAGCTCTCCGACGATCAAATCCAGCTTGCCATTCTCGATCTCGGGCACAGACTCATTCGGTTCAGGTAAGCTCTTCGATACCTTGACAGACAACTCTTTGAACTTCGACACTTTGGGATATAAGCCCTGTTGACCTGCCATGGCGGTAACTGCGCCATTATATGCATTGGTCGCAGTTTTCAGGCCGTTCCCTACCTTATTCAGACGGTCCGCCATAACGCATAATTGGTTAAACACATCTGCTGCCTGATCAGCAATTTGTCTTGCCTGTTCATTACTTCGTTCCATAACCCACAGGTTAGCCACGGTACGAACAATCGGCAGTAAGGTGGTGGGAGTCACCAGCACAACGTTTCGTTCAAACCCATAGTTGAACAAGGTCCGGTCATGTTCGACAGCAGCCAGGAACGCAGGTTCAATCGGCATAAACATCAACACAAAGTCAGGCGAGTTCATCCCAATCAGGTTGGTGTAATCTTTAGAAGATAAGCCATCAATGTGTGTTCGAATAGACGCCACATGAGCATCCAGACATTGTTTCCGAGTGGCCTCGTCCTCTGCCTCAACGGAGTTCACATAAGCCACCAGAGATACCTTACTGTCGATAATAACCGACTTACTGCCCGGTAACTTAACGATCAAGTCTGGTCGTTTATTTTTACCTTCTTCATCTTTAAAGTTAGCTTCACGCTCAAACTCCTGGCCTTTTATCAGACCGGAGCTTTCCAGAATCATTTCTGCTTGCAGTTCACCCCAAGACCCCTGCTGCTTATTATCCCCCTTCAATGCTTTGGTCAGATTACTCGCTTCATCAGTAATCTGTTGATTAAGTTTACGAAGGTGCTCTAATTCCTGAGATAAACTGGCTTTTGCTTTGGTGTCTTCGGTGTGAATGGCTTCTACCCGTGCTTTGAACTCTGACATTTGCTCTTTAAAAGGCGTTAGCATGGCATCAATCGATTGCTTACTGGTTTCAGTAAAGCTCTTGCCCTTTTCTTCAAAGATTTTGTTCGCCAGGTTTTCAAAGTCTTTTGCCAATTGTGCGCGATTTTGCTCCAGTAATTGCAACTGCTCTTTGTGTTTATTTTCGCGCTCATCAAGCGAGGTTCTTAGTTCGGTGTAATCCGCTTTTAATTGGGATTGGGCATGCTGTAATTGTTGTAGCGATTCTTCACGTTCCGCCAGCTTGATTTTTAACTCATCAAGCTGTTGGCTTAATTGATTGGCATGTGCTAGGTGCTTAGACGCATCCGATTTTATTTCAGACAACTGTTGAGTCAACGAGTGATTTGTTGCTTTTTCACTGACCAGCTCTGATTGTTTTGCCTGTTCTCTGGCTTTTGAGTCTTGATGCTGTTGTTTCTCGGCATCCAGTTGCGCCGTTAATCGTTCTACTGTTTGTTCGGATAAGTGCTTGGCCTCGGTCAGAGCTGCGATCGAATCATTCTGCGTAGAAATTTGAGTTTGTAATTCTTTAGCTCTGAGCTCCAATCCAGATATTTGCTGACGGCAATTAGATAGTTCTGTTTCTAACCGGGTTTTGTCCATGATCTCTTGATCCAATACCCGTTTCATCTTGGTGACAGCTAACAGGTAACTGACTACGGCAGCCAGCATAATACCGACACCACCAAAAAGAGCGATCAATACGGTTTGATCCATTTGCATATGTACCTTTAAAAAAATCAATAAAACAACACAGAGCTGGTTGAAGGTGCCTAAAGTACCACGCCTTGGGTATGTCATAAAGCAGCAGTTATGACTGGTCACGATAAACTCTTGAACAGCTTTTAAGGCAATTCATCCCTCTCCCACCCATTTGGATAGTGGGAAGCAGAACCACTTTTTCAGAAGATGGAAAAGCACATTACAAATCATTCACGCGAACAATAAAGATAACAAAGGAACTGCGATGAATACCCTTAAAGCTATAGCACTGAGTGGCTGTGTAGCTCTGACTACCGGCTGCGTAGATAAAACCTCCATCACCCATGTAGGTGACGCCGAGAATATTCTTTTTACAAGTGAAGGTCGTTTAATTGTCAGTGGTGGCGATAATATTTATGAAGTCACCAAACCAAACGGGAGCTACCAAAAACGAGCACTCTACCTGGATGAGTACGGCAATGAAATTGAGTGTAATTTCACCGGCATTGCTCAAAAAGACAACTGGCTGATCAGCTCATGTGTTGAAACCAAGTGGATTATTTTCACAAATAATCACCTGGTGGCTGCAAATCTGGATTCAGAACAACTTCAGTTCAAGCGTATCAGCCCTAGTGCAAACGACCCCTATGATCGTTTATTTCTACCCAACGGTCTGGCCATTTCCCCTACAGGAGATTTATTGGTCGCGGATTACAACCTTTTCTCTGCCTCAGGAGTGGCAAAAGTAGAACTCGACTATTCAACTGATCTGCCACGCATTCGCTCCATTGAAGAAGACTTTGTCGGCATAAATCACGGTCTGTCTACCCCTAATGGTATCCGAGTAGCGGACAACTATCTGTTCGTATCCGATGGCAATGCCGTGAAACGTTATCAGTTCGATGAAGACGGAAATGTTCCAACCCACATTGAAGTGAACGGTCTGACAGAAGCGAATGAAACTCTGGTTTGGAAAGGCGGGCTTGCCACGATCGTTGATGACATCATGCCCTATTGTGGGGGTGTAGCATTGACTAGCTATCTTGGCGGAAAAATCATTTTTGTAGAACGTCAGACAGGCGCGCAAGGTAGAGACACCTTCCAGGAACACTCAGACACCGGTGCGCTTGCTTTCAATTCACCAAGCTCTTTGGCCATCGGTCAACCACCACTATTCAGTGGCTATGAAGTATTAGTCACAGAGAAAGGGTTACTTCAGGAAACCGGC
>JBFHTA010000178.1:0-7952 GCA_041590855.1 Pseudomonadales bacterium | reverse complement strand
TTCAGCAAGAAAAACCGGAAGAAACAAACCAAGTGATTTTAAGCTGGTTGGATCAGCAGAGTAGGGTTTAATTTAAGAAGTGGTGCCCAGAGGCGGAATCGAACCACCGACACGAGGATTTTCAATCCTCTGCTCTACCGACTGAGCTATCTGGGCTAAGGTAAGTCATGGCGACTTAAACTGAAAAAGCCCCGTCGTTTGACGAGGCTTTAGGCATAAGTGGTGCCCAGAGGCGGAATCGAACCACCGACACGAGGATTTTCAATCCTCTGCTCTACCGACTGAGCTATCTGGGCTAAGTGGTGCGCATTAAACAGTGATTTCAGATTTGTGTCAACTCTATTCACAGACTTTTTTCTGTTTTTTATGAAAAAAATGTCAATCTGATCAAAGTGTAAGCAGTTGTGGTCAAATCCTGATCGGTTTGCTAATGCTAGTCCTTGTTCTCGTCAGCCTTGGTTGCATCGACGGTTTGAACGTCACCCGCGTCTTTTACCGGAACAAAGCCTTCTACTTGTTCGAAATCGGCATTATCGAGAAACTTATCCATCTCTTCCTGAACGAATTTTCTATGCTCAGGATTCAACAAGTTCAGATGCTTTTCATTAATCAGCATGGTTTGATGGTTTTGCCATTCTTGCCAAGCCTTTTGAGATACAGTTTCGAAGATCTCTTGTCCTTTTGGTCCTGGCATGGGGGGAACGATTAAACCAGGAAGCTCTTCTTTGTATTTTCGGCACATAACCAGTCGTGACATGATGAAACTCTCTCTGTTAAAGGGCGTATATTTCTAGCTCGCTAATCTGCCAAGTGGCGTTTTAAGGTCTCGATGAGCGTGACCATAGGAGCGGCTGTGCCCACGGTTAATTCTTGCTGCATGTTATACCAAAGGTGGCCTTTTGGCTCCATGATTCCAGTTGCCTTTGATGATTTATTTGGCACTAACTGGCATAACACAGGGGTAATGTCGAGGTGATAGTGGCTGAAGGTATGGCGGAATGCAGGCCATTCTTCTTGCTCGATGTAGTCTGGCAGATCGTAGCTGGTGGTAGCAGATTCGTGTTCCGGTACACAGTACAAGCCACCCCAAATTCCTTTGGAAGGACGTTGCTCCAACAGCAATTCATTTTGATCATTTAGGATCATCAGGAATCTGGCGCTCTTAACCGGCTTTTCTTTTTTCGGCTTGGAATGTGGGAACGCAGTCGGCGTACCCAGTTCATAGGCTTTACATTCCGGCTGAAGCGGACAAATACCACAGGCAGGCTTGCTGCGGGTACATAGGGTCGCGCCTAAATCCATCATTGCCTGGGTATAGTGACCCGTACGCTCCGGCGGTGTGTTGGCTTCGGCAATTTCCCAGAGTGCCTTCTCTACTTTGCTGGTGCCGGGCCAGCCTTCAATGGCGTGAAAACGGGTTAATACGCGTTTGACGTTGCCATCCATAATTGGCGCGGAAATGCCCATTGAGATCGAGGCAATTGCTCCGGCGGTGGATCGGCCTATACCTGGTAGATCCACCAAGCCTTCCACTGATCTTGGAAATTCCCCCTGGTGTTGTTCGGCAACTATCTGGGCGGCTTTATGAAGGTTTCTGGCGCGTGCGTAATAACCCAATCCTGTCCAAAGATTCAGCACCTGATCCTGAGAGGCGTTAGCCAGATCCGTCACCGTAGGAAAGGTGTCCATAAAGCGTTGGAAATAAGGAATGACGGTTTTTACCTGGGTTTGTTGCAGCATGATTTCCGACACCCACACCCGATATGGCGTTATAGGGTTTTGCCAAGGTAAATCTTTGCGACCGTGTTGGTCAAACCAGCTAAGCACAGTTTGGTTAAAGGGGGTTATGTTTGCCATAGGGATGTCGTTCGAAATGCACCTGAATTAAATCTCGGGCCAAGGATATAGATTGGGTGAACAATAGCAACTCAACGCGGCATATATCGGCACTGTGGGGCGCTTTTCTGTAGTGTAACTATCACCAAAAACGACCTTTTTTTACCTTTTTTAACCTTTATTGAGCCTTACTTCCAGAGGCATTTGTTAGTAGCGTATTGTCTTACAATATTACAGATATGAATGCCGTAATGAACAGCGGATACGAAATGTTAGAAGGTGAACAATGTTAAAGGAAGCAGTGTTAGGCAGCATTGTTGTGCTTATAGGTGTGGTGGCTGTGTATTTGTTTCTCAATAGTCCGCCTGTGGTATTGACGGATTTTAAGGGTGAAAGTGACGTTGCCGATGTTCCGGTTTCTGGGGTAGAGCCCGTGTCGGCGAGGGTGTCAGAGAAGACAAATACCGCAGCGAAGGATGTTCCCGACGTCGCGAAATTTATGGATGAAGGTATGCGTCACCAATTTCAAAAAGTGGCGCAGCAATACCAGCAAGACATTCAGTTTCCGTCGTATTCCAAACCTTTAAAGTCTACCGACTGGGCACAACTTAATCCCCTACCTTTTATTCCGCAACGACTGGCATTAAGTGCGTCTGAAGATGTCAGTGCTGAAATCGTACTGCCCCACTATCAGATTACCCGAGGGGACGAGTTAACGGTGCAGGTGCGGATTATGGGTGATCAACTGCACATTGGGTCGGTTGAAGCCACCTTGGCTCATGCCCATCAGCAGAGTAGTTCCATAGTGAGTGTTCAATTACAGCAAAGTACGACCCAGCAGAGCGAGTATGTCTATGACGGCGTGGTAAGTCGTAGACAACTGGAATCATTGGACGATGGCGAGATTCTTGTTCGTGCGTCGATTCGTCTTCAGGAAAGCGGTGTGAATGATCTGGTGGCGACCTTTGAGTTGTCTGACAGCGTAGCCCAACTCACAGAGGTTGGTGATGCTTTTATTGATGGAGCGGATCTGGTGATTCCCTTGGCGTTTGATGTGGAAGAAGCCGGGCTTTATCGCGTTAGGGCAAATCTCTTTGATCAAGCCAGTGGTGATCCCATAAGTCACCTAAACAGTGCATTTAAATTATCCAGATTCCAAAACACCGGGCAATTGAAAGCGCATGCGGCAACGTTAAGGCATGCCGGTAGTGGTGGCCCATACGTATTGACCGATATCAGTGTGATTAAGGCCCCGGAAACGCCAGGGGAAAAGTCGGCTTATGGCAGCAGTGTCGCCGAGGAATTCCCGGTTTCCGGATTTGATTTAGACGCTTACAGCAGGGAGGAGTATCAAGATCCACTTAACCAGAAACGTTTAGAGTTTCTGCAACGAATGTCGTCTCAGCCCATGTGACTTCTGGTTACGCGATTTTTGGCTATGTGATCTGTGGTTATGTGATCTGTGGCTCAGTCAGACACTGGGTAGTGAGGCATCAAGATTCATCAAAGATAACAATAACGATAGGATGAACAAATGAAAAAACTAAATAAAATCAAAGTGATGGGGTTTGCTGCAGCATCTATGTTGGCAGCAACGGGGATCTCATCAACCGCGCAGGCTCAAATTGCGGGCCATAATGTCATTCTCGTTCATGGCTTCCAGTTCTCGGACCTGAAAGAGAAGCCGTCAGACGAAGAGGTCTACAATCGTCAGTTAATTCCTGCATTTTGGCAAGACCGTGCAGAAGGTCGCATGGGCTGGAGCAGTGCTGAGCGTGTGGAAGGTCGTATTGCAGAGCAGATGTTTGAACAGGCCAAGCAGTTGTCGATTCAGGGGACCTGCGTTGGCGGCTGCGTGTTAGTAACACACAGTACCGGAGATCTGACGACACGTTACTTTCTGGAAAATCAGGAAGTCTGGATGATGAATGCCGGTCTGGAACCGCTGGATATCATTGCAGTGCTGGATTTCGCCGGTGCGGGTGGTGGTACTGAACTGGCCAGTCTGTCGGTGAATGTAGCGTCCAATGCGAGCATTCCTGACTGGATCAAACAAGCGGTTGGCGGTGCACTAGGTATCAACCTGAGTCAGTCGGACATCAGCGATCTTGGTGTCGTTCAGGATCTGAATGTTTCCAAGGCCAGAACGTTGGCAATGACGCCTAACGATATTCCTCGCCTGCGTTTTGCCGGAAATGGTGGCAATGCCTTGATTAAGCCGTTAATTCTGGGGGCGGATGATGCCACGGTTCCTGCTCATTCTGCGTGTGGGGCCTCTGCGCCTGAGGCCATCGACAGTTGTGCCAACTCGGTGTCGTTTACTGGCAAGTTGACGTCGGTAAATGGCCCGGATGGTCTCTTGTATAACCACTATCCGGTACTGATGTCGAATAAGGCCGATCATGGCCAAGTGATTCGTGATGAAGCCACAGGGCCGGTGACTTATGTGTACAACGGTTTTGATGCCGGGCTGAGAGTCGATTTCGAGACAGAACGTAAATCCGTTCCCTGGTGGCAGTTCTGGCGTGAGACCGGATCGTTCCGGTTTGTATCGGGGTCAGAGCAGGCCTCTGTGTCTGAATTGGTCTACACCACCATGAATCAATAAACAGGCGTTTTAAGGCCTCGTTTTAGATTAGCGTCAGACAACCATTTTACAGGGATCGGTGAAATGGTTGTTCTCTTCAGAAACCAATAAGCAAATTTGTTCTGTTCCATCAGGGGGCGGACGAATGTAATGAATGCGTTTGGCTACTAATAAGTCTGGTTAAAGTGTGATCAAATTGACATAAAGTGGACGTTTCCCTGGCCGTTACTATAGTTAATGAAATCGCATGAAATCAATGAGTAAAGGTATTGTGAGAATACGATTTACCATCATGTGAGTGAATAAAAAATGATCTGTTTTGCATTGGCAAACCGGAAGTGCGTGGGGATAAAACAGGTGAGCATTCGAATTAAGTTTGTGGTGACTCTCTTAGCTGGTGTGATCATACCAGTGCTCTTGGTAACCGTAATCTCTCTGATGAGTTTTAGAGAAAGTGCGGTTGATTCTTTTGAAAAACAAAGTGTAAATGAGATTAGACAAATCGATAATGCTTTTTCCCTGTATCTTCATGGATTGGCGGAAGATGCGATTTTTCTTGCTTCCACAGAGGCAATTCAAAACCTCGACAGTTCTGTGATGACCTACATGGATAAGCCCTCACAACCCATGACACCGGATAAAAACAGTCCGGTAGAAGCCGAAGCCTTCAAGTTAATGAAGACCTTTGGCGAGTCCCGGCCTGATTTGGCTTATGTTTATTTAGGGATGAGCAATGGCGGCTATATTCAATGGCCGAAGAGCGATAACGTTGAATATTACGACCCAAGAAAACGCCCTTGGTATACCTCGTCGATTAATAATCCTTCTGAAGCGGTGCGTGCGCCTGCTTATGCGGACGTCACCACAGGTACTCCGTTGTTGGATTATCTTAAAGTGTTCAATGCCAAAGATGGCCTGAAAGGGGTTGTCGGGGTAGATGTCACCCTGGGTAAGTTAACCAGCATGGTGCAGAAGGTGAAATTTGGTGAGCAGGGGTATCTGATGCTGATCGAAGACACTGGCGTTGTGTTGGCAGACCCTTCCAATCTTGATCATAACTTCAAGAAGTTGAATGAACTGGGTGATGTTTATGCTGAGCTTGCTACTGCCAAAGGTATGGTTCAAGTGGTGTTGGACGGTACGCCCTGGTTCGCCAGTATTTACGAATCACCGGACTTGGGGTGGAAGTTCATCGGCTTGATTCCTGAAGCTGAAGTCTTTGAATCTGCAAATAAACTGGCTACGGTCATTGGCTTGGTTAGTATCAGTTTGATTGTTTTGTTTGCGGTGATTGGTTTGTGGTTGTCGAATGTGATTACCAAACCGATGAAGGTGATTACCGAAGGCTTGCAAGAGATTGCCAGTGGCGAAGGGGACTTAACCCGTCGTCTGAATGTGAAATCCAACGACGAATCCGGAGTGATGGCACGTGCCTTTAATAGTTTTGTGGATGTGGTGCATACCTTGATTTCGGAGATCAAATCCAATGCCTCTCAGGTGGGGGAAGAGGCAGACAGCGCCCGTCGGGTGTCTGAACAGGTGAGAGAAATCTCTGATCAGCAATCGCGCTCGATTGAACAAGTATCAACAGCGTTTCACGAAATGGTCGCGACCTCCAATGAAGTTGCGCAGAACTGCAGCCAAACCGCTAATTCGGCTGACGAAAGTCAACAGCAGGCCAGCCAGGGGCGTCAGTTCATTCAGGAAACCTCTGAGTCTGTGAATATTCTTGAAGACATTATTACCGATTCTAACAATGCCATGTCCGAGTTGGCGGAAGAAGCCAACAACATTACCTCAATTTTGGATACCATTCGGGGCATTGCCGAACAGACTAACTTGCTGGCGTTGAATGCGGCCATTGAGGCAGCGCGTGCCGGAGAACAAGGGCGAGGCTTTGCGGTGGTTGCGGATGAAGTACGGACTTTGGCACAGAAGACGGCTGAATCCACCGAAGAAATTGATAATTTGATTTCCTCCTTGAATAAGCGAACCAATGTGGTGTCGGAGAAGTTGTCGAGTAGTTTGGAACATTCCAAACAAACGGTGGAAACCACAGAGAAAACTAAAGCGGTGTTTGAAGCCATTCAGCGTTCTGTAACTAATATCGGTGACATGGCGACCCAAATTGCAGCGGCAGCGGAAGAGCAGCATTCGGTGGCGGAAGATATCAATATGAATATCACGGATGTTCATAACGAAGCACAGAAGGCCAATGAAGCGTCAGTTCAATCTCATACCAACTCTCAAACGTTAAATCAGCTATCAAAAGAACTGACAGATTTGGTCAGTCGTTTTAAAACCTGATGTTCAGGTGTTCACCTGGTCACAGGTACTTTGTTCTGGTGTGAAGAGAATCCGGTGTTGGCAGGCTTTCTTGCTGTTGAACGTCTATCTTGCTGTCAAACGTCTATAGTAAATGGGGTGGATTTGAGGGTATCCAAAAGAAGGCTGTGACCATCTTGAGCACAACACGATTTAAAATAGGTTTCATTTGTTTGGCGGTGGTTTTATTTTTCGCTGACCATAGCTATGCCGAGAACGCTGGGACTGTCTATCTGGACATAGGCGAATGGCCTCCTTTTACTTCGGAACAAGAGCAGGACAGCAAGATTGCCGAAGTGCTGGTAGAAGAAGCTCTAAAGGAGGTAAACCTCAAGGTTGAATTCGGCTATTACCCCTGGAAGCGCAGTTACGAACGAGTTCGTTTAGGGCAAAGCGATGGTACCTTTCCCTGGTTTATTAACGAGGACCGTGGCGATCATCAGTATTTTATTATTTCTAATGAATGGGTGATTCAGGATAAGGAGGTCTTCTTCTATCGAAAAGATCGCTCTTTTGATTGGAAAAACTTCGATGACCTTAAAAAATATACATTGGGTGGTGTGGTTGGGTACAGCCATGTTCACCACTTGTCCAAGCAGGGCATTCAGCTTTCTGTGGTGTCGAAAGAAATCCATAATCTGCGTAAATTAATGGCTGGGCGTATTGATGCCAGTCCGTCCAGTCAGATAGTCGGTTATCATCTAATCCAGCAAGAGTTTCCAGAACACCGCTGGCATGAATTGACTCATCATCCAAAAGCACTGCGCGAAGATTACATGTACATTTTCTTCAGCAAGCTGCGACCCAAAAGCCGTGAGTTTGAAGCTGCTTTTTCCAAGGGTATGAAACAGCTGAAAGCCTCTGGTCGATATAGTACAATTATTGAACAGTTCTCATCGTTGTCGGTGGACAAGCCGTCTACTGCCTCGGAGCAATCAGTGGTGCTCGATTTTCCTTGATGTATGAGTTCTCATCTGAACTTGTGTTTTCCGGAGTATAAATGACCTTATTTTCCTTACTTGCATTAGCAGGAACTATGCTGGTGCTGGCTGCCATTCCTGGCCCTGGTGTCTTTGCAACCGTGGCTCGTGCCTTATCTTCAGGCTTTGGCCATGCCTCTGTGGTGGTGTTGGGCATAGTGACCGGGGATTTGGTATTTCTGTTGATGGCGGTGTTTGGTTTGGCGGTGATGGCTGAAACCATG
>JBFHTA010000177.1:0-7998 GCA_041590855.1 Pseudomonadales bacterium | reverse complement strand
GTCAATTCAATCTTGCATGCCTCACTGCGTTTTCCGGATTTCACCGCATAAACATTCAAGGTTAATGACACCGGTTCTTGGACGGCTTGTCGGCCATCGTCCCAATGAAAATCAAAGGATTGGTAGCCATTCCAGGCACTGCGAGGTATCAGTGGTTTTGTGTGCTGGCTCAGGCTTAAGCCTTGAATGTTGGTACTGACGATATCAAATTGAAAGCCTGCCTCATTGTCTTCCATGTCAGAAAATTCAAAGGCAGGGTCTGAGGGATTTATATAGATGGTAACGAACCCTATGCTGGCGCATGAGTCTGTGCCGGAGTTGGATGGGCGACCTCGGGTAATTCTGTACTTCAGGTCTGTAAGCGAGCTGGGTGTTGTGGTTGATTCAATGCCTACTGGTGTCGGTTCCAGGGCGTATTTTACGGGTAAAAGTCGACAGGCGTAGGATGAGATGGAGAATAGGGTAATGAATAAAAGTAGGAACAGTCGCATAACTTCCATGTTCTTTGAGTGTCTGGGTCAGTAAGGTTGGCTAAATCGTTGTTTCTTTTGGGTCGTTTAGCGTTAATACCTGATTTTCTATTAACTTGCCACAGAGATGTTACCTTCATCAATGGGAACTTGATTAGGTTACAGCTATTGCGTAGTCATCTTGATTTTGTATTTCAGTTTGAAGCTCATAAACAGAAGAGAAGTATTCTGTAATTAGCCTGTTAGCCCAGGGCTTTGCAGTCATGCCTTCAAAATACGCACAGTGGCTGCCTCGATCGGTTATCACAAGGATGACGTTGTCCATTGCTTCAATACGATGTTGATGTTCATAGACATTGTCGATGTGGCAGACAGGGTCATCTTTTGAATTCAGAATAAGCGTAGGAACTTTGATTGAATCAAAGACTTCAGAGGGGTTGGACTTGAGCATGTAGTCTTCGGTGCTTTCGTTACCCGCGACTTCATACAAATGTTGATGGAATTCGTGCAGATCCTGAGTGTTGGTTAATGCGTCATAAGAGTCTAAATGCTGAAGCACAGCTTTGTTTGGTGTGATGAACAGTTTATGAAGTTTTTTTGCCATCATTTTGCTGTAAAAAGGCACTGCGCGGGTAAAGGCATTACGCATGTCATAGGCTGGGCAGTAGGCTACAGCGGCTTTAATTGGAGTATTATTTCCTACTTTTCCTAAGTAATGTGCAAGCACGCCTGAACCGGCTGAAATACCTGTGGCGTATAAGTCTGACTGAGGGAAGCACGCTTGAATATGTTCTATTTGAGCGGCGAAATCATCGGTATTACCCATGGTATTGAAGTTGGCAGTCTTTAGACCTAACTCGCCATGACCACGGCGAACGCACAGTGCCACGCGCCAACCCAGATTCTCTCGCACATAGCGCACAAAACCACGCATACTTTGCGGATTGCCCGAAATCGTATGTAACACCAACATGGTGGGTGTGTTTTCCGGTAAATCTAACCCCAGCCAATCAACGGATACCTGACCACCGTCTTTCATGGTTAAAACATCATGTCGATCGTATTCCAACGGTTTGGCAAAGCCTTTTATGAAACCAAGCACTATTAGCTGCAAGTGCGTATTGAACAACCATGGAGTCGCAAAATAGCGATGATTTAAGGCTTTAGTGGCTTTAACAATGGCGTCGTTAAATGGCGTGGCTTGATAAATTAAAGATGGCTTCTTTGCTGCAGTTGCAAAGTAGTAAATTGCTGCCAGTAAAAAGATTCCCAAACTTACCAGAAGTAGTGTCATAAAAGAGCTCTCTGCAGAAAGAAAGACCACATTCTAGAAGAGGGGGTATACAGTGTAAAGATGGGTTGAATGAAATGGTCAGTTTTCTAACTAAAATCGGGTAGTGAGTGATCTTGTTCCAAACTTTAAACACTCAGCTGTTTTTAGAATGAAGGTTGTGCTTACGTGTTGCTGCTTTCGTGATCCAAGGGTTTTCCGCAATGGGGGCAGGTAATACCTATCTTGGCTTTCATTTCCGCATAAACGGCTTCACGAATATGATCTGCGGCACGAGATGAGATCCCTAATTGCTTTCTCAAGGCTTCGATATCTTCCTCTTCTTGTTCACAAATCATGCCGTCTTCCAAGGCTTTTCTGAATTCTCGTTGCATGCTGGAACGGCGGCGGTGGATTTGTTCATTGAGGCCGCTAGCAATAATACCGGCAGGTAGAGCGGCCATACCGATTCCAATGACTGTTATCAAAGCACCAAATATCTTACCTGCTATGGTAATTGGTGTGACATCACCATAGCCAACCGTTGTGAGAGTGGCGACTGCCCACCACATTGCAGAAGGTATCGAGCCGAAGGCGTCTGGTTGTACCGTATGCTCAGCCAACCAGGCACCGCTGGCTGCAAAGATAAGCATCAATATTAATATAAAAAAACCTGCGAAAAAGGCACCGGCTTCTTCTTCAAATACCGCGAGTAACATGCCTAACGCTGGTGAATAGCGGGTGAGCTTCAGCAAACGTAGCATTCGGAAAGCACGAAGAATACGGAGGTCGATGGGGATCAACAGGTAGAGTAGTGCAGGTAATATGGCTAATAGATCTATGATCGCGACCGGTGAGCGTACCCAAGATATTCGGGTTGGTGTGTGCGGGTTTTCGGGGGCTACCCATAAACGCAATAGAAATTCACAGATAAAAATACATAGAGAGGCGGTTTCAAAAAGATCAAAGGCGAATTTCCAGCTTTGATATATTGAATCCACGGTTTCAATGATGACTGCACTGACATTCAAAATGATTAATGTGATTAGGGTTATTTCAAGCAACTTAGGACCGGAGGCGTTTCGGTCCGGTCGCTCTAACCACCAATAGACTTTGGCTCTTAGGCTTTCATCAATGTGAGCGTTAGAAGATAGAGTGTTACTCATGACGAAAGGTCAACCATGCACGCGTTAATGGAAAAAGAATTTGCGAGAGTAATGCAAACCCCCAAACGAAGTTTGCTACGATGGCGGGCACGTGAGGAACAATAAAGAAACAGCCAATGGCCATTATGATGCCAAAAAGTCGAACATCCCAGCGGCCAAAGTCCGAAGCAACGCGATGTTCAATAACGTTTTTCAGTACCCACAGCATGGCGATATAACCTGCCAGACCAAAACATCCAATCGCAGCGTACTTGGTAGGATAGGGTTCCCAGAAACCAATCTTTACTTCAGCAGCGAGCGCTACGCCAACCATCACGCCACAAATCATAAGAACCAAATGAGCCAGCCACCACTTGACCAAAGTACCAAGTTTGTCATCTTTGGGCTTTCCGTTACCTACAAAATCAAAGTAGATCCAGCACATGATGAACATGGACACACCGCCAATGATGAAATTCACTAGCACGTCAGGGGAAACTTTATAAATGCCTTTTTCAGAAAGCGTTACAACCAGCTTAAAGAACCCTTCACCAAGCACTATTAACGTTAGCAGTGCGAAACGTTCCGCCATATGACCGAGGCGAGGGACAAATCGCTCGTATCGTATAATGGATAACTTGGGGATCATGTACAGTGCCTGGGTAGCTACGATGGCTGCCCCGAAGGCCCAATAACCATAAGGCTGTGGTATGAATGCTGTACTGGCAAAAATAATGGCAAATATCGAGAAAGTCCTGATTTGCTCATTACACAAAGAATGGGTCGAAGAGTTATTTCTTCGGGCTCTGAAATACAGCATCGCCAGCATGGCCCGGTTAGCTGCGAATCCAAGAGCAAAGAATGTCCAGCCCTTACCCCCGATGGATGGAATTGCGGCAGCCATAAACATCAAGGTACAAATCATGACGGACATGATGACTCTGTGCCAAACGTCTGTACTGACGTAAATGGAGTTAAAAATACTGAGCTCGCCCCATGCGTACCAGAGGGCTATAAAGACACCGCAAAACACCAGAAAACCGTCAAGGTTTAAGTGGTGAGATAAGTAGTTTCCAAGAAGGAAGATAGTGACCACATGAATCAGATCATAAAACAGCTCTACCCAATGGACGTGATCGTGGGCGTGACCCAGATCCTGATGATGTTGTGGCTTTCTCCACATCGGGTGTTCTTGCAGTGCCATGGAAATAACTCTCCTGATTAGCTGTAGGCGTAAGTCCCACGAATCGGATAGTTATTACTGCGAATCCATTCCAAACCGGAAATGAGGTTTTCGAGATCTGGGCGTACAAACGGGTTGTTTGAAATGTCGACAACCTGAAGGGTGCCTTGCTCATTGATGATGAACAGACCTGGCTCCGCAAATGGGTGGTCGGTTTCTTGTTCTGATCTTGGGTGTGAAATGTACAGCCCCAAAGATTTCATTTCTTCGGTGGTTAAACCATAAAAGAGAGGGAAGTTCACATCAAGGCGACTGGTGTGTTCTTCCAGCTGCGCCAAGCTGTCGCCAGAGACAGCGACCACATCAATGCCGATGGCATTCAATCGAGCGGTGTACGCAGACAGTTCATTCATGTATCGGGTGCACAAAGGGCAGTGGCGACCGCGATAAACAACCAGCATTTGCCAGTCAAAATTGCCTTGGGGTTTGCTTAGGTCTCTGTCGGCGACATTCAAGCCGGATTTGGTTAGCGATGGAAACGGAGCACCCGCTTCAAGTTTGAATGTTGTCATGACGACTCTCCAATAATCTGCTTGTGATCTTTTCTATTATTGGAGAGCCGATGAGAAAAACAATTAGTTGCTTTTTGGTAACCTGGTGCATCATTGGATATATCAATCTGAACTGAGAAAAAGTCCGATAAACGGCGAGATGCATATTTCAGTCAGTTACCCACATTGTGTTTTTCAGACCAAATGCGCAACGTTTCCAAAATATCTAATGCCGACCGGCCAAATTCAGTAAGTTCATAAGTCACCGCGACAGGGCGTTCATTAATGACTTTTCTAAGCACCATGCCTTCTTCTTCCAGTTCTTTAAGTCGTTGATCTACCATCTTTTTACTGGCACCGCCCAGCATGCGGGTTAGATCATTAAATCGCACTGGCTCATCTTTTAGATGATAAATAATGGAGCCTTTCCACTTACCACCAATCAGTCTCATGCCCTTTTCAATCGAGCAGGGTTCATGACAGGCGTTGAGTACCGTTTTTTTGCCTCTGGCATCGACTTTGATGACGCTTTCCATATTAAACCTCAAAAAAATAGTAGGTTACTAAAAGTAAACTAATTGTATTTGGTTTACAGGTTACCATAATAAACCACCAAGCGAAAACGCTAACAATGATTGTTTGTTAAGTGAGGATGAACCCATGAGTAACGTACTAATTTTAAACGCACACCATTACTACCCATTTTCTGAAGGCAAGTTAAACGCAACCTTGGTACAGGCGGCTGAAGAATTGCTTAAAGCAAAAGGGCATGAGGTAAGAGTAGTCCATGTTGGTGAAACTTATGATGTTGAAGAGGAGTTGGCGAACCATCAATGGGCAGACGTTGTGTTCTTGCAATCACCCGTAAACTGGATGGGTGTACCTTGGACCTTCAAAAAGTATATGGATGACGTTTACACCGCTGGCATGGGTGGCGCTCTGTGTCATGGTGATGGTCGAAATGAATCGGCACCGAAAGAAAACTACGGGGCAGGTGGCACCTTAACGGATACCAAGTACATGTTGTCGTTGACTTTCAATGCACCAGAAGAAGCCTTCAATAACCCGGACGAATACTTGTTCCAAGGCAAGAGTGTTGATGACTTGTGGTTCCCAATGCACATGAATTTCCGTTTCTTTGGTATGCAACCTATGGAGACATTTGTGTGCTACGACGTGATGAAGAATGCAGACGTTGACAACGACTTCAAACGTTTCGCTGCTCATATCGATAAGCACTTTTAATTTCATCAAATCATCAGGTTATAAGCCAGGGCAATGAATTAAACACATTGCCCTGATTGAAAATGCAGTAGGGGGATTACGCATGTTTAAGGTTATTCAGTCTGTTTTGGTCATTGGGTTGTTGCTGATCAATTCATTAGCGAGTGCGCAAACCAATCAAGGAACGGGGGTTAATGAAAACATACCGGCCGCTCATATAGCATCGCCAGAGATGTACCAAGTGCTGTTGGAAAATGATCAGGTCTTGGTGTTGAAAATGGTGTTAAAACCGAATCAGGCGGATGCGCTTCATCGTCACCAGGATGAAACCGTGTATTTCGAAAAAGGCGGCAAATTGAGAATTGTTACCGGTGCAGGGAAGGCGCTGGAAGTTGAGGTGCCGGATGGCCATGTGATGTGGCATTCAGCCTGGAGTCACCAAGTAACCAATATTGGTGAGACCGATGTGGTGGCTGTGATTGTTGAAAGTAAAGGCAGTAACCAGCTTATCAGCCAGGTGTCTGTTCAACCGTAAAGTACTCAGCTGAGAGGTGAAAAATGAACAGTCCGTTGAATCATTCAACTTTGTTGAAGGTTGATATTCTTTCTGATGTCGTTTGCCCTTGGTGTGTGATTGGCTATAAGCGATTACAAAAGGCCATTCAGGAGCTGCAATTAGAAGACAAGATCAGTATTGAATGGCATCCGTTTGAGTTGAATCCACAGATGAGCCCGGAGGGAGAGAACTTACGGACTCATTTAGCGAAAAAATACGGCACTACACTCGAAGGTAGTATTGCAGCACGAAAGCATCTGACCGAGTTAGGTGCAGAGCTGGGCTTTCGTTTTAACTACTTTGATGAAATGCGGATGTATAACACTCGCAAGGCTCATTTATTAATTCATAAGGCGAAAGAAAAAGGCTTGCAAGAGGCTATGTCCCAGGCGCTTTTTGAAGCCTTCTTTACTCATCAGCAAGACATTTCGGACTCTGATCAATTAGTCGATATCGCGGCATCCGTAGGCTTTGATGCAGATGAAGCTCGACAGCTTTTGGTGGACGATACGGAGCACCAAATAATTCAAACATTAGAGCAGCAATGGTTAAGCTATGGTTTTCAGGGGGTTCCGGCTTTCATCTTTAACCATGGAGTTACTTTGACCGGCGCTCAGGAGATCGATACCTTTAAATCAGTATTAAAGCGAGTAATTGCAGAGGAGCTAGTTTGAGCGCGAACCGCTTTTTCTTCCCTAGTGCCGACTATTGATGATCTTAAAGGGCTGCAAAGAGAGTTGTTCTTAGCAAGCAGATTTGTTCTAGCAGAGAGGCTGATTAAGCCTCTCTTTTTTTGTCTGTTATCTTGAGCAATTGATCTCGAATCCAGCGATGAAGCGGGTCTTGGCTGGATCGTTGATGCCAAACAGAGATGACTTCAAAGCCCGGAATGTTTTTATCTAATGTAATCCTCTTTAGGTTCGCATCGCGCAGAAGACGAGACGGTATAAAACCACAGAGATCACTTTGTGCAATGCACGCTTTTGCAGCTGTAAAGGTTGGGACTGAAAGCACCACATTTCTCGGGTGGCCTTGTTCACGAAACCATTGGTTGGCGGCACCGGTAAAATCACCTCGCGAAGGGGAAACTACTAACTGAGGGATTTGAGCGATTTCTGCGATTGTCATCTCATCTTTAACCTGCTGGTTATCACAAGAGGCGACACAGCAATACTCCTCAACATATAAACATTGTGAGGGGTAGTTGGGTGGCACGAAATCCGGGTTACTGATAACGAGATCCACTTCTCCGGTTAACAGTGCGGAAGCTAATTGGTCTAGCTCCAGTTTCTTTATTGCCAGTTTTACGCCCGGCGCTTCTCTGCGCAGAATTTCCACCAGATGAGGCAGAATCACGACTTGTTCTAAATCGGTGGAGCTGATCGTAAATGTTTTATTGATCGCTTGAAGATCCAACTCGTCGGGCGTGAGTAAATCCTCAAGGGCCTTCAGAATATGGTCTATCTTCGGTTGCAGTGATTCCGCATAAGGCGTAGGAATGACGCCATTGCTGGTGCGGATAAACAAGCGATCATCGAGGGTTGTTCTCAGTTTTTTCAATTGATCACTGACGGCTTGTTGGGTGACACCCAACTGATC
>JBFHTA010000176.1:0-8042 GCA_041590855.1 Pseudomonadales bacterium | reverse complement strand
ACCATTCTCAAAAACGACGGCCGGACAAGATTGATGCGCTGGGCAAACAGGCTATTCAGGTTGGTGCCGTTGTACTCTAAGCCGGTATTTTCACATCGAACACTGAAGCTCATGTCCGAGGCTTCGCTTTGTACACCCAGTTCATCCATCAGCTTTATGAAGTTCGGATAGGTCCAGTCATTAAAAACAATAAAGCCTGTATTCACCGGATAGGTTTTCCCCTGGCATTCCACCCGTCGGGTATGGGTGTGTCCGCCCAAGTAATCGTTTGCTTCAAACAAACTTACCTGATGAGACCGACTGAGAAGATAACCTGCCGTCAGCCCGGCGATGCCAGAGCCGATAATCGCCACTCGCTGGCCGGCTTTCAGAGGCTCTGGTATGGTTGCAAGCCGGGTGTTCACTATGCTGTTCATCTTATCTGTTCCTGAAGTTGGCTTTTCGTAGTATTGACTGTTGGTGGTGTTGACTGTTCTTGGTACGAACCGTGTTAAGAGAAACTACACCATGCGTTTCTTAAGCTGCTTAATAACAGACCCCAATAAAGGCACGTGTTCGTAGAGCAAGCGGCCACCGTCAAAGTAATCTCTGTGGTAATAGACTTTTCCTTCGTAACGGATATTGTCGAAACGAATGTGGCTGGCCCCTTCCAGAGTTATTTCATTGCCTTTGTTGAGGCGCGGATGCGCATAGCGCATGGTCCAAATCAACATGGCGTCTTCCTGATTGATCCAGGACTGATGAAACTCAAAGTGGCAGTAGCTCAGGTTTTCATAGACTGAAGCACAATAGGCTTTAAAGTCTGGTACGCCTTCAATACGATGAAAGCTGTCTTCGAACACCATCTCGGGCGAGTACACCTGATCAATCAACGAGCCATGGGCATTACCGGCATTTAACTGTTGGTATAAGCGTTTAAAGCGATGCACCACTCGCTCCGACAAAGTATCGTGTACCTCTTCTTCCACCACCCCATTTTCAAGAAAGTCAGACATTGGCTTCATTTGGCTTGCCCTCCTGAGCCGGTTTTATTAGCGGATTCGCGGTAGCTACTGGTTGGGGACAATGACTTCTCCCTTTGCGCCCTTCCTCCAAGATACGGGTTGGAACAGGGTTCAGATCATAAATAATGCCGCACCACGACATCACCTTGAGCAGTCCGTATGAAATATCGATCTCCCACCAATAGAACCCCTGGCGCGCCGATACTGCGAATCTGTGATGATTGTTGTGCCAGCCTTCACCCAGGGTCAGCAAGGCCAGAAAAGCGTTATTACGACTTTGATCTTTGGTATCAAACCGTCGATTACCCCACACATGTCCCAGTGAGTTGATAGTAAAGGTGCCGTGGAACAGCAACACCGTCGAAATAAAGAACCCCCAAACCAATAACTGCCACCCATTGGTATCCAGCTCTGGCCAATAGGCATTAAGCAGTTCCCCCAGCACAAATAACGTGCACGCCAGAAGCAATGGCACCAAGGCATCAAAACGATTCAAAAAGCGCAGCTCCGGAAATTTTTCAAAATCCTTGATCACCGAATAATCGGTTTTGAACCCGGCATCGCTGGTGAACCAGCCCAGATGACTCCACCAAAAACCATGTGCCACCGGGGAATGAATGTCTTGCGATTGATCAGACACCTTATGGTGTTTTCGATGATGAGAGGCCCACCAAAGAGGCCCGCGCTGAGCCGCTGAATTGCCTAATACAGCAAATACAAACTGCCAAGCACGGCTGGTTTTGTAGGCCTTATGGGCAAAATAGCGATGATAGAAGGCGGTGATGGCGAACATTCTGAGCCAAAACAATGCCAAACATATTACTACGGCTGTGACACTCCAGCCCGTCCAAACAACGCCAACACACGCGAGATGGACCAACACGAAAGGCAAGCACCTTACCCAGTTAACACGCCGCGATGCTGTCCCGGTGAGGTCCTTCCCCTCCACACATTCAGAATCAAACCACTGCTTGATGTTGATCCAGAAGCGGGCGACCTTTATTCCGCGAGTTGAGCTATTCATAGAAAGGGTAACTCATGATTTAGGGAGGTTGATCGACTCTGTTCCGGGGTAACGTCTTCTGTTCTATCGACCATCTCAATAGCTTGTTCCCCTTTAAACCAGGCCTTAGTTCGCTCTGCCGCTTTAGCGTGATCAACCATGGCTGAGGGATACCCCAACTGCTGACGCACCGCTTCTGAGGGTTGATGAATCTGTTTCGAAGAAAGTGAGCTTAACTCCGGAACGTACTGACGAATAAAGGTGCCTTCCGGATCAAACCGTTGCGACTGTCGGGTCGGATTGAAAATGCGGAAGTAAGGTGCGGCATCAACCCCGGTTGAAGCACTCCATTGCCATCCCCCATTATTTGAGGCAAAGTCTCCGTCGACCAATCGCGACATGAAATAGGCTTCGCCCCATCGCCAATCAATAAATAAATCCTTGGTTAGGAACATCGCCACAATCATCCGCAACCGATTGTGCATCCAACCAGTTTGATTCAACTGACGCATGGCGGCATCAACAATGGGAAAACCGGTTCTTCCCTCACACCAACGCTTGAAATCACCTTCGTGGTGACGCCAGGGCAAGGCATCCGTGTCGTCTTTGAAAGCCCGGTTCATTGATAATTTCGGATAAGCACACATCAGGTGTCGGTAGAAGTCTCGCCAAATCAGCTCGCTGATCCAACTCACCATCCCCGGATGTCCGTCTCCCAAGCGCCCCTGATTCCGATTTATTGCCGCCTGAAGGCACTGGCGGGTCGATAACACGCCAATCGCCAAGTAAGCAGACAACTTGCTGGTGGCATTGAGACTAGGGAAATCGCGTTTTTGATGATAGTCAGAGACTTTTTCATCAATAAAGTCCTCCAACTGTTGATGAGCCGCCTCTTCCCCTACGGTCACGCCCGGATTAGGGAAACGTTCTCTGGACAAGGCATCAAGTGCGGAAAGATCCGTTTGTACCGCCATTTTTACTTGTGCCGATGGCACCGAAGTAATGGGTCTTGCCAAGGAATAGAAGGCTTCGATGTAACGACGTTTGAAGGCCGTAAACACCTTAAAACACTCGCCTTGCTGATTAAGAATTTGCCCAGGTGCAATGGCGCATTGGTCATCAAAAATGTAGGTACGTACCGAGACATCCGACAACAAGGCCGCTACCTGTTGGTCCAGACGATGCTCGTTGAGTTCGTATTGTTGGTTAAAGTACAGCGAGGTTATACCCTGCTCAATCACGAAGCGCTTAAGACTTTGTGCCGTATCTTCAAACGTACTGGTTCTCAGAATAATCAGTGGCACTTGATACGCTGCCAAGTGTTCAGCCAACGCCTGCAAATGGTCAACGATTAATGCCCTCTGCATGGGCGACACCCTGTGATGCTCCCATTCCCACTCGGAAAGGCAGTACACTCCCACTGTATCCCCCGCCAACATAGCCTGATGCAATGCAGGGTTGTC
This sequence comes from Pseudomonadales bacterium, assembly GCA_041590855.1. Lineage (GTDB taxonomy): Bacteria > Pseudomonadota > Gammaproteobacteria > Pseudomonadales > Litoribrevibacteraceae > Litoribrevibacter. The sequence continues at coordinate 4,572 of JBFHTA010000176.1, read as the reverse complement.
ATACACTCTTAAATCTCGCTTGAACCAAACGGCATTCATTCACTTTCTTCCTGTTGCGTAGAAAACGTCTGACGAAATGTCTGCAAGAGGCTTGCCGCCAAAGACGAGCCACTTAAATACGCAGCCTCCACCCCTTCAATACTAGAGTGAATGGCCAGATAATCACCACATACTGCCAGATTCTGCTGCAAATCGAGATGCATTCTGTTTTGTGATCTCCCCGCATAACTCAGTGCATTCGGTTGTGGCAAAGAGTACAACCAGCGATGGGTATATTGGGTCAGCGGTTGTGGATCACTGATTGGATGAGCTCCGCCTCCCGTCACTGGCATTTGTTCACACAAGGCGGACCATAACGCCTCTGCAATGGCATCTTTATTCCAGTTGGTGCGTTCTGCGCTCCACTGAGGTTGTGCTTCTACCTTAATCAATTGACCTCTTCCATCCGCCGGAGATGTTCGGCCAGCCTTCAGGGATTCCACAGAAATTCGCTTTATTTCAGCGCTGGACAGTTCATTCAAGGCAGGTGTCAACCGCCACCCTAATGCATTCAATACCGAATGAGATACATAAAATACTGACACCCATTGAGGATGCGTCTTTGCACTGGCCAAGTCCTGTTTGTACGGGTGATTGACTGGAAGCAACGTATACGCCTGTTCAGGTGGTACAGCCAACACCAAAAACGAGCTTTCGGAAAATTGCACCGGCCGACCAGACTCGTCTTCCACAAAGGTCAACCAGCTTCCGTTTTTGAATTCCATATGAGAGATCTTTACGCCACATTCCAACCTAACCCCGTTTGCCAGCGTCCGGGTAATCGAAGAGCTACGGGATGCAGGTACATAAACAACCGCACCATTCACGGCCTCTTCCAGCACCTGTTGCTGAAAATGGTCATCGACTTCAGTAGCAGTGCCCGAATTCAATACATCGAGAAATGACTTGAACGCCTGAGTGCTGACCGTAAACGCGCTGGCGCCCAAATCAAAGCTCAACGAGCCATAGTCTTCAGTGAGCCACCGCTTTGAAGAAAGACGACCGCCCGTACCCCGCGCTTTTTCTACACAGAGAACATCCACTCCGGCATTGGTCAGTGTGTTTGCCAAGGTCAGTCCGGCCATCCCCGCGCCAATCACCACAACGTCTGTTCGATGCATCAGTTTGCTCCTCAAATGAAAAGCTTTACGTAGCCACCGGAGCCTTGGATCACCACTATGGATAATTTCTTAAGAAACAAGCGCTTTACTCGGAACGCCAGAATCACTAGATTATTAAAGACGAGAGATCAGACTCGGACGTGTTCCAATCTGACACCTCCAAATCAAAAAGACAGCCTGTCAAACAGAAGGGCACCGAGTGACCATACCGAATCAACAGGACACAACCGACCTGAATTCTTTGGTACTGAGAATTGCTCAGCATCAGGATAAACAGGCCTTTGCAGAGCTCTTCGACGCTGTATCGTCCCGGCTGAAAGCCTATGCCTTTCGTTGCGGCGCTACAGATACCGAAGCCGAAGAAATAGTTCAGGAAAGCTTACTGACCGTCTGGCGAAAAGCGGGGCAATTTAACCCCAAGACAGCTTCCGCCGTGACCTGGCTTTACACCATAGTTCGTAATAAACGCATTGATCTGGCTCGGAAACACAAGAACGTTCAAATCGTTTCTGACGATTTATACCCGGAACAGGCGACCGATGATCTGGAAAATGATGTCGAAAGAGATCTAAACGGAGAAATCGTTCGTACCTTACTTACATCTTTGCCGGAAGAACAACGTCAGATCGTTTACATGGTGTATTTCGAAGGAAAAACCCACTCCGAGATTTCCAGTGAACTTGACCTGCCGCTCGGCACAATTAAGTCCAGATTACGTCTGGCAATGAAAAAACTCGACGCGTTGGCACAAGAGCAGATGACATGGCTAATTATCATCCTAATGACGAACTTTTAATGACCTATTCCGCCGGGCAGGTAAACAATGCGCTCGGAATTATGTTGGCGTGCCACCTGGAGGTCTGTAGCCAGTGCCGCGCAAAAGTACACAAATACAATCAACTTGGGGGCGAAATTCTTTCCTCAACGACCCCGATCACAGTGTCATCCGGGCTAAAGCAACGGGTCTTGGCGCAATTGGAGCAACCCCGGGATACAAACACCAACCCGATTATAGACGCACCTGTGCCGCCCTCAGATCAACGTATTCCCCGACCGTTATGGCGATTTGTACCATCGACGCTCAATGACATCGCCTGGAAGGGGTTCACCTCCAGTATTCAGGAATTCACCCTGCCCTTCTCCGACGACACCTACACCGCCAAGTTTTATAAAATTGCAGCGGGGAAAGAACTGCCGGAACACACGCACAAAGGCAATGAGTTTACCCTGGTCTTGGATGGTGCCTTCTCGGATCAGGTCGGCAGTTATCATCAGGGCGACTTTATATTAGCCAATACTGAAACCATACACACCCCACATGCTCACAAGGATAAGGACTGCATCTGCTTTGCTGTGCTCGATGCTCCCTTAAAAATGACAGGGTTCTTCGGCCGTATGCTGAATCCGTTTTTAAGATAAATTTCTCAAACAGGCATAAATAGGTTTTACTCGGCCAAATGGTGATCCGAATGATGCGACGGATCATGATCTTTCAGATCACTTTTCGCATGAATGTGAAGATGGGAATGACTGTGTTGATGCGGGTGACGGTGCATCACGGCTTCTTCCAAGGTTCCGTTTTTCATGATCATCGCCCGATTCGCCAGGCGCTCTATCACCGATTGATCGTGAGACACTATGATCATGGTTAAATCCAAAGACGACAGCAGCTGTAACAGCCGTTCCTTTGACGCATCATCGAGAGCATTGGTCGGTTCGTCCAGCAAGAGTACTTCCGGTGACATCGCCAACACCGTGGCTAACGCTACCAAACGTTTTTGCCCACCAGACAGCCGATGAGTGATGCTTTCCGCCAGGTCAGAAAGCCCCAACCGAGCCAGTGTCGCTAATGCCAATTCTCGGGCTTCCAGTTGCGAACACCCCAAATTCAGTGGGCCAAAGGCCACATCCTCAATCACTGTTGGGCAAAACAGCTGATCATCAGAATCTTGAAATAACAAGCCCACTTTTTGGCGAACTGCCTGAAAATCTTTCTCTGTCACCCGTTCTTTACCGAAGGCAATCAGATTGCCAAAACTGGCTTTGTTCAACCCAACTAACAACTGCAACAAGGTGGTTTTCCCTGTGCCGTTACTGCCCAGTAAGGCCAACCGATCACCTTGTTCCAAGGTCATAGATACATCGGTGAAAATGGCTTGAGCGCCTCGATGAAAGGCCACGTGATCTAGCGTCAGTAACGTCTGACTCATAGGGTGATGTCCGTAAAGTTAATCGTTAGTAAGGTGCCGCAAAGCAGCAACACAGTGCACAGGAACAGCGAATCCTGCTTGCGCCAATGTTGCTTGTCGATTACAGGAAAACGCCCATCATATCCCCTGCATTTCATGGCTTGCAGAACCCGATCAGAACGCTCCAGGCTCCGCACCAGCATCATCCCCATCAACCAGCCATAACTGCGCCAGGTATGGAGATTACTGGCTGGTGTAAACGCCCTGGCACGCATGGCCGTTCGCAGACGCTGATACTCCTGAGCGAGCACAGAAACATAGCGCACCGTCATTAAGAACAGATGCACCAGCTTCTGCGGAAAACCTAAACGTGCCATCGCATGGCCGATGGTTTCCGGAAGTACAGTAGCCAGCAAGGTTAACGAACACAATAAAATAGCATTGGCTCGAAGAAACACCTGCTGAGCTCTGAGCAGCCCCTGCTCTGAATAGTCCAAAACACCAAGGAGTTTGCCTATCGGTTCTCCTGCAACAGAAAACGGAATAAACAAGACAAGAATAAGAATGAAGACTTCAAACGGCAGTACACGTTTTAACACGGCAGCTCTGGGTAATCGGGCAAAAACAAGTAACACAACCGAAGCAGTACAGGCCATCCACAAAGCGATGAGTGAATGAACAGACACACACGTCACAGCAAACAGCAAGCAGCCGATGAATCGCCCACGGGCATCTAACCCTTCGAGCCAAGCCGCTTTATTGGCAGTTGCCAGTCGTGTCAGTTCACTCATTCGATTGCATCTACTTACGCGCTTTCCACCATAAAGCCGCTCCGGCTAAACCAAAAATCACACCCAGACCACCCAAAATATCGCTTAGTCGGGCACTGTTTTGGTATCGGTGCAGTTCCTCTCTTAAAGGCGCAACCTGCGAAGCAACCGCCCGTTCGACCAATGCTTCCAGTTCCTCGGCAGACAAACCACGTTTGTTTTCAAGAACACTATTTTCAAGAAAAGCGTTTTCAACAGGAATATCATCAAGAGCACTGTGGTTAATAGACTGACCAGCACCCTTCTCTGATGATCTCAAAGAATCTGTCTTCTGCGAGTCGACGGGTTTCGTGACCTGCCATTTTCCAATATGGCCATCTCGGGAATCCGCAACTACAGTAACCGAAACTTCCGACACCCCCTGGCTGATGAATCCACCTTGTTCATCGGTTT
>JBFHTA010000175.1:0-8074 GCA_041590855.1 Pseudomonadales bacterium | reverse complement strand
GCTTCGTCGTCTACCAGCAATACGCCAAAGGAAGGAAAGGTGTTCTTGGTCATGGTGTGTTAACTGCCTGTTGGGCTATTTATAGTTTAATTAACGAATACGTTATTCAATGGGTAAGGATAGAGTAACGGTGGTGCCTTGGCCGCTTTTTGAGTTGAAGGTTAACGTACCTCCGTGTTCCCGAACAATCCCGGACGAGACGGAAAGCCCCAAACCCGTGCCGCCGGTTTCCCGTTTGGTGGTAAAAAACGGATCACTCAAGGACGAGAGGTTCTCGGGCGGGATACCACAGCCCTGATCGATTACTTTTAACACCAGTTGTTGGGTGCTTTCCCGGTAATAGGTTTTAAGTTCAATCTTCTGGGATTTGTCTTCCAACGCCTGACAGGCATTCACCAGCAAGTTAATAATTACCTGCTCGACACGTTGAGCATTGCCTTTAAAGGTCGGTAGGTTGTTACCCAGTTCAGCATGAAAGCTCTCAGTGGATTTGCGCAGGGTATTATCCACCAGACGAATGGCGGCGGTGGTAATGGTGTTTAAGTCCACTTCCTCTTTGATGGTGGAGGTGTCTTGTCGTGAGAAGTCGCCCAGATCATCAACAATGCGTTTGATGCGCTCCACGCCAGCGAACATTTCATCGAGCATGGCCGGTATTTCTTCTCGCATTCGTGAATAACTTAGGCCGCCCAACTCAAAGTCACCATGAGTTTGGTAGTGCTCTTCCAGTACGGTGAGGGCGTCCTGATAGGAATCCCGAAGGATCGGAATGTTGAGCATTAACAGCCCACAAGGGTTGTTAATCTCATGCGCCACGCCGGACACCAAAATACCTAACGAGGTCATTTTATCGGCCTGAATGAGTTGTTGTTGGCGCAGTTCCAGTTCTTTACTGCGGCGTTCCACTTCTCTGGCTAGGGCGCGGTTCCAAAAAACAATAGCGAGAATAACAAGTGAGATGACGATGGCGGCGGTGACGAATTTACGCCACGGGAATTTCTTCTCCTCCAACGGCCCCAGCCACTTATCGTAGATCTCCTGATAGCGTCCGGTGTTTTTGAGAATGGCTAAGCCTTCGCTGAATTGGGCCAGTAAGGATTCATTGCCCTTTTTTACTGCGTATCCGTATTTTTGCGCTTCGAAGGCTTTACCGGAAAGGACGATGTCTGAAATGCCCAGCTTTTGGCTGAGGTACAAACTGGGCAGGTTAGCGACCAAGGCGTAATCGTGTTTGCCGGAGGCCAATAACCGAATGGCATCGGCGTGAGTATCTACCAATACTAATTCCGCGCCGATGTTGTGATCCAACAAATAGTCGTGCATTACCCCTTGGCGTTGTACTACCACTGACTTGCCTTTGAGGTCGGAAATATCATCAATTACCGGGTTGCCTTTACGAGTAAAAATGGACTGGTGAACATAGGCGTGCGCCGGTGAGAAGGTGTATTTCTGGGCGCGCTCGTCGGTGTAGGAAATGCCTTGCAGAAGATCGACATCGCCAGTTTCCAGCGCTTGGCGCATAGCGCCCCAGTCGCCTAACTGAAAGTTCACCTTGATGCCCATAACCTCGGCGATGGCTTGAGTCAGTTCGACGTTATAACCCGCAGGGTTACCATCGGGGTCGAGAAACTCATAGGGTGGATAATTGAGATCACCGCCCACCTGAATCACTCGATTTGGGTCTTGCAGATTGGCGTGTACGATCCCGGAAACCGTATACATGGCCAAAAGGACAGCGCAGAAACGCAACTTCGAAAAAATCCGTTCAGCAAATCTCCGCCATACAAGTGTCTGAAGCGAAACCTTAGTCATGGCTGGCGATGCTCTTAGGCGTCTGACTGGTTTTAGGGTTTTGACTGGTCTTAGGGTTTTGACAGCTCTTAGTCACTTCAAAGCGGGCTTGTAGGGTTTGCCATAGTTTCTCCGAGCTTGGTGAGAGCGCGCGATCACAGCGATATAACCAGATATCCAATGGCGCCTGCCAGGTGTCATCGCCACAAATCATCAAATGGCCTTGTTCGAGTTCTCGCTTCACTGAATAGGCCGGCACCCAGGCGATCCCTAAGCCTTGCATCGCCATCATTTTGAGGCTGTCGGCCATCGGCGATTCAAAGGTCTTCTTTAACGAGGTGGTGTGTTGGCTTAGCAGCCGTTTGACCTGCCGCCCAAGAAAGATGTCTTCCGGATAGGCGAGATAGGGAAGTGCTTCGGCGGGAGCGTTGTCTTCAGAGTCGTTTGCTTGCTTTAAGCTGTTTAGTGAAAAGAGCGGCTCACCGTTGTCGTTGGGAATGGATACCGGAACCAGAGACTCAGTTGCGAGCGTAAAGCCGGTGAAGCGATCCGATTCCACATGTTGCCCGCCATATGCGATCAGAAAATCACAGATGCCGTTCTTCAAAGCCTGAAAACTGTCGTCGACATTAGCGACCAGTTGTCGTGTATGAGTGTTACTCAATTCCGCTTGTAAGGACTGAATAAAACTGGGGAAGAAGGATAACGACAAAGTGTGCGACACCGCAAAATCCACTACCTGATGTCGCGCCGCCAGAGCCTGAATGTGCTCGATGCTGGATTTGAGTTGATCCAGGGTGTTGCTGGCGGTGATCTTAAATAACTGGCCTTCGGCGGTGAGTTGAATCGGGGTGTGGTTGCGATCCACCAAGTGGCAACCGACGGCGGTTTCTAAGGCTCGAATTCGTCGACTAAAGGCGGGTTGGGTGACGTGCCTTGCTTCTGCGGCTTTGGAAAAACTTTGAGTCGCCGCCAGAGAGAGAAAGTCTTCCAGCCATTTAGTTTCGATGTTCATGGTCTTGTTTACTGCTCGATTGTTTTTGTTATGACAACTCAATTCTAAACCAAATTCCCATGCTGCCTATCAATTCTTAGGCGTATGCATTTAAAGAATAGCTCATGTTGTTTGGGTATGAGGTTTCTATCGTATTGATTTTATTAGTTTTAATTTTTGATGTGAGAAGGCTATGCGTTTTACGTATGGTGAGTGTTGTTTTGGCATTGGTAGCCGTGATGCGCGGTTTTTATGTTGAGAGCTATTCGTTAACCCGCAGAGTAGATCATCAAGATGAACAATCGATTCAACACATCCCTGAACTCCGATAGCAGAACCAGCATGCGTCATCCCGTGGGTGGCAAGATGTATGACAAGGTATGCGACAAAGTGGGTATATTAGGTGGCATGGGGCCACTGGCTACGGTGGACTTCATTCAAAAAATCATCTCCAAGACACCGGCGCAAAGTGATCAGGATCATATTCCGCTATTGATTCATTCGGTTCCGCAGATTCCCGATCGAACGGCTTGTCTGATGGAGGGGGCTGCATCGCCATTGCCAGCCTTAAAAATGGGCTTGGATACCTTGGTGCAAGGAGGGGCGGGCTGTATCGCAATTCCCTGCAACACCGCCCATTACTGGCATGAGGCCTTAGCCAAAGAAACTCACATCCAGTTATTGCACATTGCTAAGGTCTGCGCCGAGCGCATTGCCCAAGATTCGGCTGTCCGTTGGGTGGGGGAGCCTCGGGTTGGTCTGTTAGCCACCGATGGAACGCTAAAGGCAGGATTCTATGAACGGGAGCTCGCGTCGTTTGGATTAGCCTGTACGTTGCCAGAGAATAAAGATCAGATGTCGGTGATGGAAGGCATCTATCTGGTTAAATCCGGCAAGGTCAACGAAGGCGCAGCGCTCTTGAAATTGGCGATGCAAAAACTGTTGGATAACGGCGCGGAGCGGGTGATCTTAGGGTGTACCGAGATTCCATTGGCGTTGGAGTCCATTCATTCGCCGTTATTGCCGTTGGCGGTGGATGCCACCGGTGCACTGGCGGATGCCTGTGTGGCTTGGTATTTGAATCGCAATGAGCGCTTGGTGGCGTAATTATTCCTCTGATTCTTAAAAGTTTACCTTGTTTGTTTGGCGCTTCTTCGAAGCGCCTTTTTTATGCCCGTCTGTTTGGTTTTTCTGTATTGCTTCCTGTGTCTTTGCTGTCTTACGTCTTCTTTTTTATCTACCCGAAAACGCGTTCTCAAAGGGGTATAACCTGGAGAAAGGTTATAACTTGTGTGGTTATAGGCTAACCCATTGAATTTAATTAATAAATTAAGTTTCTATGTCTGGTTTTGCTTCATTTTTCGCCCGTAGGTTATACCCCTTTGGACTCGAAAGTTCTCTTCCGGTGATCAATAAAACTCCTTTTAAAACAGTCTATTAAATCGATTTTTCGTGTTTGGCATTCATATTGCGATTGTTATGGACGGTTTGGCTGTTCTCAACAGATAAATAGTCAACAGATAAATAGTCAACAGACAAATAGACAGCAGACCGAAGCACAACAGCGGTTAATGCCCTTGGTTGATAAAAAATAACGATTAGGTGCCGAGTGATGAGTACGACATACGCGATGAACATGACATCTCCCTTCCGTAAGGAAAAAGATTTGCTGGGTGAAGCTCAGGTGCCAGGGGAGGCGTATTACGGTATTCAAACTCATCGTGCGACGCAGAACTTCGATTTGAGTGGGGTGCCTCTCAGTCATTTTCCTCAATTGGTACGTGCTTTAGCCATGGTGAAGCTGGCGGCGGCGAGAGCTAATAATCAGTTAGGCCTGTTGGCAGAGTCCAAGACCAAGGCCATTGAAGCGGCGGTTGCCAAGCTGTTGGAAGGCTATTGTCACGACCAGTTTGTGGTGGACATGGTGCAGGGCGGCGCAGGAACCTCGACCAATATGAACGCCAATGAAGTCATCGCCAATATCGGGTTGGAGCACTTGGGTTATCCCAAAGGGGACTACCAACATTTGCATCCAAACAACGATGTGAACATGTCCCAATCCACCAATGATGCCTATCCCACCGCCGTTCGTTTGTCGATTCTGTTGAGTCATGGCGATCTGGTCAATGCCTTAGCCTCGTTACAACAAGCCTTTTTGAAGAAAGCCGACGAGTTCAAACACATTTTGAAAATGGGCCGTACCCAGTTGCAGGATGCGGTGCCAATGACCTTGGGTCAGGAATTCAATTCCTTCGCCACCACTCTGGGTGAAGACATTGATCGTGTGGCGGGCTTAACCGAGCTGTTGAAAGAAGTGAATCTCGGCGGCACCGCCATTGGCACCGGAATCAACACCGACCCGGAATACGCCAAGTTGGCGGTTGATCAGTTGTCTGAAATCAGTGGTATTCAATTCAAGTCGGCGTCGGATCTGGTGGAAGCCAGCTCCGACATGGGTGCGTTTGTGTTGTTCTCGTCGATGTTGAAACGCTTGGCGGTGAAGCTCTCCAAAATTTCCAACGATTTACGCTTATTGAGCATGGGCCCGCGTTGTGGCCTGAGCGAAATTAATCTGCCTGCGCAACAGCCGGGCAGTTCGATCATGCCGGGCAAGATTAACCCGGTCATTCCAGAAGCGGTCAATCAGGTGGCTTATCAGGTCATCGGCAATGACTTGGCGGTAACCATGGCGGCGGAAGCAGGGCAGTTGCAGTTGAATGCGATGGAGCCTTTGATTGCCTACAACGTGCTGGAATCCATCCGCATGTTATCCCGTGCCATGCATATGCTCGAAACCCGCTGTGTCTCCGGTATTACCGCCAACGAAGAACATTGCAAGAACATGGTCGATCAGAGCATCGGCAGTATTACCGCAGTGAGCCCGTACATCGGCTATGAAAACGCCACTCGAATTGCAAAAGAAGCCTTGGCCAGTGGTCGGGGTGTGTTGGAACTGATCCGTGAAGAAGAGCTGATTCAACCAGACGTGCTGGATGAGATTTTAAAACCCGAAAACATGATCAGACCTCAGCGCTGGTTGCGCTGAGGCAGATCTTTCTGCAACCAACCCACTACAACAACTATAGGGTGATGTTATGCAACCATCATTGACTAATGAAAGTAACAAGGGAATTTGGGGTCAAATGGCCTTATGGAAAAAGATCCTGATTGGGATGACGCTTGGTATCCTGGTCGGTGCCATTTTTGGCCACGATGCGGAAGTGTTAAAACCCATCGGTACCCTGTTTATTCACGCGATCAAGATGTTGATTGTTCCCCTGGTATTCTGCTCGTTGATTGTGGGTGTGACTTCCATGCAGGATACCCGAAAGATGGGCCGGATTGGCTTGAAGTCGGTGTTCATTTACCTTGGCACTACAGCTGTAGCAATCACCATCGGTATGGTGTTAGCGACGGTATTAACGCCGGGGGATGGCCTTAACATGGTCGCAAGTGCTGCAGCCGATGAAGGTAAAAGTGCCCCATCGCTGGTGGACACCATCATTAACCTGGTGCCTAAAAACCCGGTAGACGCACTTGCTGCGGGTAATATTCTGCAAATTATTGTGTTTGCTTTGGGCCTGGGTATTTCCTTTAACTTGGTCGGTGAAAAAGCCAAGCCAGCAGTCGCTGTGTTTGAGAGTTTGGCGGAAGCCATGTACAAGCTGACTGAAATCGTTATGAAGTTCGCACCTTACGGTATCTTCGGTCTGATGGCGTGGGTATCAGGTAAGTACGGCTTGGACATTTTAATGCCGTTGATCAAAGTGATTGCCGTGGCTTACATTGGCAGCATCATTCATGTAGTAGTGGTTTACAGTGGCATCATCAGTGTGTTCGCACGATTGAATCCGATTCGTTATTTGAAAGCCTTGGTTAACCCGGCGGCGGTTGCGTTCACCACCACAAGTAGCTCAGGTACTTTGCCTGCGACTATCAAGTGTGCCCGTGAAGAAATGGGCGTATCCAAAGGTATCTCCAGTTTTGTTCTTCCGTTAGGTGCGACCATCAATATGGATGGTACGGCTCTGTATCAAGGTGTAACGGCATTGTTTGTGGCCCAAGCGTTTGGTGTGGATCTGGGCATGGCGGAATACGTCACCATCATTCTTACTGCAACTTTGGCGTCGATTGGTACAGCGGGTGTACCGGGTGCTGGCTTGATCATGTTGTCGTTGGTATTGACCACGGTTGGCTTACCGCTGGAAGGTTTGGCGATCATTGCCGGTATCGACCGAATTCTTGATATGGCGCGTACCAGTGTCAACGTCTGTGGCGACTTGATGGTGTCTGTATTGGTTGGCAAGAGTGAAAACGAGTTGGACACGGCTGTATACAACAAAGAAGCGACGGCTACCCCGGAGTTTCAAGTTCAGGGTCATCAGTCTTCGTATTCAAGTGCTGACGCCAGTTAATCCCTCTTAAGAATACGGTTGTTCGATCCCTGTTGAGTGACCGTTTGCTGCGCCTGCAATGGGCGCGGCGCTTTAAGCCGTCGTAAAAAACAGTCGTAAGAAAAATAACATTCCCAATCATTCAATGAATAACATTCATTAGGAGAAGTAGTAGATGCTAGATGATTCAGATCCGGTCGAAACGCGCGAGTGGTTAGATTCCTTGGAGTCGGTTATAGAAACTCAGGGCATCAATCGCTCGAGTTATCTGCTTACCCGATTGTCTGAGCGTGCAACGCGCGAAGGCACCCAGTTACCGTATTCCATCACCACACCGTATCGCAATACCATTCCTGTCAGTAAAGAAGCGCCGATGCCTGGCGATTTATTTATGGAGCGACGCATTCGTTCTTTGATTCGTTGGAATGCCTTGGCGATGGTGATTCGAGCGAACCAGCGACCGGGTGATCTGGGCGGACACATCTCGACCTTCTCCTCCATTGCGACCTTGTATGATGTGGGCTTTAACTACTTCTTCCATGCCGGTGACGAAACCCGTGATGCCGATTTGGTGTATATCCAGGGGCATACGGCACCGGGTATTTATGCGCGTTCCTTCCTTGAAGGACGGATCAGTGAAGAACAAATGGATAACTTCCGCAGCGAAGTGGATGGCAATGGTTTGTCGTCTTATCCACACCCTTGGTTGATGCCGGATTACTGGCAGTTCCCGACGGTTTCCATGGGCTTGGGGCCACTGCAGGCGATTTATCAAGCACATGTCATGAAATACATGGAAAGCCGCGAACTGACCAATACCTCGGATCGTAAAGTATGGTGTTTCGTTGGTGATGGCGAGACGGATGAGCCGGAAACCTTGGGCTCCATTGCCTTG
>JBFHTA010000174.1:0-8176 GCA_041590855.1 Pseudomonadales bacterium | reverse complement strand
GAGCTGTTGTCATAAATCTTTGTGACAACAGCTAATAAGAACATGCCATAAAGCACATGGGCTCGCGATGAACACCAATATTCTCTTAATTGAAGACGATCCGGACATCAATAACCTGATCGCCATCAACCTAAAAGCCATGCACCTAAAGGTTACCCAGTGTGACGACGGTCAAGTCGGGCTTGAAAAAGCCTTATCCAACACCTTTGATGTGATTATTCTCGATCTTATGTTGCCGAACATCGACGGTTTGGAAATCTGTCGACAGCTCAGAGCCAACAACATCTACACTCCGATTCTGATGTTAACCGCCAGAGATTCTGAAGCGGATAGGGTCATCGGCCTGGAAATGGGTGCGGACGATTACCTGACCAAGCCCTTCAGTATTCGCGAATTACAAGCTCGCATCAAAGCCTTACTCAGACGTGTTTCTCTATTGCAATCTGCCCAGCGCGAAGAAGCATTAAACTTCGGCCAACTGGAAATAAATCAGGATCAACGCACCGTGTTCATTAACCAAACCCCGCTGGAACTGACCACCACAGAGTTTGATTTATTGACCTATATGGCCAAGCGTCCAGGCCATGCCTTTAGCCGGGCACAACTACTCGATGGCGTGTGGGGCTACCATCACTCCGGTTATGAGCATACGGTCAACAGCCACATCAATCGACTCCGGAATAAATTGGAAGACGATCAAAACAACCCCCAATGGATCAAGACCGTATGGGGTGTGGGCTATAAATTCGTTGCACCCTAACAACCAACGAATGCTTAACTGCTCATGCAATCCTTTTAAAAACACATAATCGTTAATAATGAATTCAGGCCGACCCCATGGCACACAAAGCACTATTACACTCTTTCTACAGTAAACTGGCCGTGGCCTTAATCATCAGCTTTGTGTTGATTGGTTTGTTATTGGTGTTGTTTATCCAACAGTTAGGCCACAACTACCAAAGCGAAGTAGAACAAAAACTCCACCTCAATCTGGCCAGTCATCTGGTCGACAGTAAGAGTATTCTGACGGACGGGGAAATCGATAATTCGGCGCTGAAAGACACCTTCCACACCATGATGATTCTCGGCCCCAGCTTTGAATTCTATTTATTGGATACCGAAGGGAACATTCTTACGTACGATGCCGAACCCGGTAAAATCAAACGCGAACAAGTGGATTTGTCGCCAATTCACGCTTTCCTGAATAATTCAGAAACCCTACCTATCTGGGGCGACGACCCGCGCCACGATCACCGTAAGAAAATCTTTTCCGTGACTGAAATTACCAATGAACAAGGTCTACAGGGCTATCTTTACATTATCATCGGCGGCGAGCTCTACGACGGTGTTGTCAATCTGATGAAGAACAGCCACATCGCCACCATAGGTCTGTGGTTGATGGGCGCAGCCATCTTGTTCAGCATGCTGGTGACACTCTTATTGTTTGGCTTCTTAACCCGGCCACTGAGAAAGCTCAGCCAGGAAATGACCTTATTCAGCCAAAAAGGCTTTGAAAAAGTGGATCAGGTGTCTCAAAACAGCGCGCATTGGAACCCCGATTCTCCCGATGAAATCGAGCGCCTGGGCGCAAACTTTCATAAGATGGCAGACGCTCTGGGCCAGCAATATGAACACATCAAGTCCACCGATGAGCTGAGACGAGAATTGATTTCCTACGTCTCTCACGATTTAAGAACCCCACTAGCCTCTTTGCAAGGTTATCTGGAAACCTGGCAGCTTAATCATCAGAATATGGATCAGGCCGAATCAGCGTCCCTCATTGATATTGCCTTAAAAAACAGCCAGCAAGTCAGTCGCTTAGTCGAACAACTCTTTGAGTTAGCCCACCTCGACAGCCATACCTTAACCCTGGAAAAAGAACCGGTAGTGATCACCGAGCTGGCCTATGACGTCATTCAAAGTAAGCGAATGGACGCAGAGAAGAAAGGCGTACTTCTGAAGGTCAACAGTGATCACCCATCTGCCAAAGTATCAGCCAATATTGAGCGCTTGGAGCGAGTCTTTAGTAACCTGATCGATAACGCCATTCGCCACTGTAAATCCGGTGACTCGGTGAGCATCGACATCACCATAGAACCGGAAGGCCCCTGCAGTTCATCCCTCTACGGCAGGGAAAGAAAGTCCACCGAATCACCACAGTATGAACACGTGTGTGTGCATGTCACCGACACAGGTTCGGGTATTCCGGCAGAAGACCTGAAATTCGTGTTCAATAATCATTTCCGAGCCAGCAACGCCGTGAAAAGCAGACATTCAGGCAGCGGGCTTGGGTTGGCAATTACCCGACGAATTCTTGATCTGCATGGCAGTCAGATTGAAGTCACCAGCGAGCTCGAAAAAGGCACCTGTTTTTCCTTTGCGTTGGCCTATGTTCACTGACACTGATACGCTTTTAGCACATTTGACACACCGGCCACACAACTTAAAACGTACTCACAAGAATCCTACGGCCCAGTAACCACAGGCCTTACAGACCGACAAAAAGACACTTCAAACCCCACCCAAACAGGTATCACTCTTTGGGATGATACCTTTCATCCTATTTTTCACTGAATGACCGTTTAGTTAAAAAATCATTACAAAAACCTCATTTCTCTTAAAACAATTCGATGATATAAAGATCAAAAAATAAACAACACCTATACATAGATGACGCATTCACAAGATACGTCGATCTTAAAAATGGGTGTTAAAAAACTCCGCAGGACGCGAAGCATTTGTCAGGTTATTCCAGACTACGTTGACTGGTAACCACCTGAGCAAAGCCCCGGCATTGACGCTGTTTGATCGATTAAAGGGGAAATGGCAGTTATGCGGTCGCCAAAATTTATTGCAATCAGCCTGGGTATTTTCGGCAGTCTTCTGCTGATGGGCTTTTCTGCGCTCAGCCTGGATCAAACCGCACCAAATCTTCCGCTTGAAGACGACACGGCAACCATTGATTGCTCAGCACAAGATCATAACCGTCATCCTGATTGCGCTGTTTCTGATCAGCCAACCTGGGTAGCGGTACCTGCGGTGGAAACCGCACCAAAGCCAAAAGCTCAAGCCAGTCCGTTTCAGGACTCTCAAGTCAAAGCCCAGCTTCAGCGCGTAGCGGATATGTACGAATACCAAAGCCAGTTTCCAACCTATTCCTACCCAATCGATGCAGTGAATGTTCGCCAATTCATTCCAAACCGACACATTCCAACCACCTTGCCTTTAACCGGCTTAGGTTTGGGTGACGACCTCAGTCTCGAACTGACCTTAAATAAGTTCCAATTTTTCTGGGGCGAGTCCATCGAGGCCACGGTCACTGCAAATCTGGGAGAAGACAGCCACATTACCCATGCCGACTTCCAACTGGTTACTGCAGATGGCAAAGCCATTTTCACCCAAGGTGTAGCACAAAATACCGTGCTCGCGGAACGTCATGCCAGCACTCAGATTCCGCTCTCTGAAATCAATACACCGGAAGAACAGGATTTCTATGTCGTGGCAGGCATTCGCAGCGCGAATCAAAGCGACCGGTTTGAGATACGTACGCCATTAAAAATCAGCCACAACATCGGCTCTGTTGATGGCGTCAGCAGCAGCTATATTGACGGTTCTCACCTGGTAATCCCCGTGGAAGTCTCATTAAAAGACGGTGGCTACTATCTGTTAACTGCCAATCTTTACAGCCAAACAGGCGAGCCTCTGATCAACCTGAACATCAAAGGCAAGTTCAGCGCCTACGACGACACCATTGAATTAAAGGCACACTACAGTGCCTTGTCCGCGAAGCAAGATGAAGGGCCCTATCAACTGGGCGACTTTGAGCTCAAACAACTGCCAGCCAAACCGGGCGCAAAACGCGGTTATGGAAAAGTGCCGGACAAGACATTCGACGTTCAAGGTTACCCGTTTAAGGACTACGACCAAAGTGCCTACGTAGATCCAAAAGTAGAAGCCAAGGTGGAATTTTTAAGAACTTTGTCGGTGTCTCAAGGCTAAGCCCCCTTATCGCATCAGCAAAGTACTTTAACGACTTCAAATCACAGTACCCCACCTCGGTGGCTATGGTGATTGAAGAAGGAAAGTGGGACCGATTAAGTCGTTCCTTTCACGGACGAATAACATCGCTCATTAAGATAACCAAGGGACTTTTAGAGAATTTCCCTGAACTTATCTGATGAAATAATTCAGAAATACTAATTTCACAATAACAATAAGAGAGACACATGATGTTAAAGAAAATTGCAGTATCTACTTGCATCATAACTGGGGGAATGCTGGCGGCTTTACCTGCGAGTGCACAACTTGCCGGGAAGAACGTCATTGCCATTCACGGATTCCAGCCGGGCAACCTGATGGCAGGAGCTCAAACCGATCAACAAGTCAGTCAAAATGGCGAAAGCTATTGGTCAGACTTCTGGTTACAGCACGCCGATGCTCGCATCGACTGGGATTCCAATGACCGCATTGAGGGTAAGACTGAGCAACGCATCTACGACAAAATCACCGAGCTTTCACGCGCGGGCTTTTGTAACGATGGCTGTGTGATTGTTACCCATTCAACCGGTGATCTGGTTGCCCGCTACATGCTGGAAAACCAGGCACACTGGCTGGAAGCACAAGGGCTTCAACCTTTGAACATTCTGGCTGCAGTGGATTTCGCAGGTGCCGGTGGCGGTACTGAGTTAGCCGATACAGCAATTCAGGCAGCCAATAACGATGCCTGGTATATGTGGCCATTAAAACAAGCCTCTGAAGCCTTCCTAGGGTTCGAATTAAAGCCGGACAACATGGGCGTGCTTCATAACCTTCAACCAGGGGTGGCTCGTACCATGGCAACCTCAGTATCAGACGTACCGCGTCTGCGTATGGTAGGAGCAGGTACTGAATATGGCGGCGTAACCAAGTCTTTCATTAAAGGCAGCGACGATTCAGTAGTGCCATTACACTCAGCGTGTGGTGCAGCGGACGACGGCAGTTACGACAGCTGTTTGCCAAACCTGGCGATGAACGGAAAACATGAAAGTAACCCGGCTCCGACGAGTTTCTTCCCGAATCACTACCCGTTAGTTATGGCGGAAGGTGCAGGTCACGGCGCAACCATCAGCAATGCCACAGGCAATGAGATGACAGCGTCCACCAGCAACTACAGCGTCAGTGGCCTGAACGTCAGTCTAACGCTGGAACAGCGTGAGCAATTGGCTTGGTGGCAACTGTGGGGTCAAGGCGATAAGTACACCACTATCAAAAACTCGAAAAACCAATCGATGTCTGCGTTGGTGTTTAACAGCTTTTCGCAGTAAGACCGTGTACTGACACCTCTGATTAACCTTTTTACAACATTGGCATTTTGTGCTCCGGGGATACCTGGGGCACGTTTTCCCCTTTTATCACACTCTTAATGTTACTGATGCCAATACTCTTTGGGGATACTCAGCGTTCGCTCTGACAACATAGGGTTGGGAATATCAATGCGAAGGCGCTGATCCAATCTGGCTCGCTGAATTGCTGTGTTAATGTCCGGATGCTTGTAGAAAAACTCCAGCATACTGCCGTCTTCATAAGCCCGTTCAAATCCCAGTTCAATGGCGGTAATCAATTCAATATTCTCTGGATTGGTAAAAAAGAACATCGCAAACGGGTACACCAACAAAATTCGTTCTTCAATGGAGAGATGAGGTAATTCCGGAAGACGCGCTTCCATACGAACATAGGCTTCCTGAAATCCCAGAGGAAAATAATCCGCACGGCCCATATGAATCATCGCAAAGATATTGTCATAGACGGCTTGTTCCTGATGCAACCCTGAGTGCTGCAACACCTCCACATCCGACCAACCTATACCTTGTATGCCAGTATATTGCCGCAAGTCGGCCAACCCACTGACCCGATCAAACTCAAATTGATTGTCCCGGTGAATGACGAAAATCCGATAGCCCAATAACCCTCGGTATAAAGGAAAAGGAATTGCGTATAAGGACGACTCATACTCTTTGGACGTGCCCATCCAGAAAATATCCACCCGTCCCAGTTTTAATGACTCCGCGATTCGGGATTGAGTGTACAAACTTTTAGTAAGTTTAAAAGTGTACTTGTAGTCGGCTTTATCGAGAATAAACGCCAGTAATTCGGAAGGATAATTGCTTCGCTCAGCATGGTCGGTCATTTTGGGTAAGACGATATCAGCCGCCCTGGCGGCAGAGCTGCCTGCCGCACTTACTCCCACTATCCACAGCCATGCTATAAGCAAGAACAGGCGAGAAACCATGATTGAATCATCCTGTCACACGCTAACTAGAGTCTAGTTAAGGATACAGTGCTGTGGTCCCACGTTTATCTGAATTTTTGGTCCGCTCTGTTAATGCCAATAGGCTTTCATTCAAAGACATACTGAACAACCACAGTATCCCCCAACAAACTATCCACATAACGGACTCCACCAACATACCTATAGAAAGTGTAGGCTTAATTTACCTAAGTGGGAGGGACAAACAGTATTAAGAGGTTCTCTGGTTATCGCTTTGTTTAAGCCGTTCTTTTACTTCGTCGATTTGATGTTGTATTTCGTCCAACTTCAAGGACTTCGGTGCATATTGAAAACAGTATGAATCACCGTCATTGGTAGTAATCAGCACTTCTTTCCAGACCGGCCCTTTAAATCCACCACCCTGCTCAGTGTGTTGGATATTCCCCAGGCGTTCATAGGGTATGCTCCATAAGACAGCATCCTGTGATTTATAAAGTAAGCAGTTCTCCGCGAACTCCAAGGTATCATCTCTCAGAAACGCCCTTTGGCGATCCTTCGATGTCTTAACAAAACTTGAATAGGTAATCAGTGCAATCACCAACGTTCCGAGATAATTAATTTCAGACGTAAACAAGTAACTTAGTAAGATGGCAATCCAACCAAACACCGCAATATAACGGTCAAAAGAGAGCTCCTTCTGCCAAATCTCCTGATCCGCTCTATCAATGTAAAAGGTCTTCATCTTCTTTCCTTTTGGAAGCACTAACCAACCGAAGCGGCACCATAAATTTCACCTAAAACCCAGCCGATGATATAACCACCCAAGGCCCCTTCAAAAGTAAACCCGGCAATAAACCCCATAAAACACCTAGTGCACCACCTATGCCTCCGCCCAACAGCAGGGCTTTAAATTGATCAGACGTTTTGGAGGTGTTCACGTGTTTTGACATAAGCAGGGATAACCAAAGTGAATGATCATCTCAGGATACAAGAAGTAGTTACTTCCAACTCATAACCCCGTCATAGTTTGTGCAGTTTTCCACAGCACTTTGCGCATCCACTAAATAGATTTGTTGCTTGGCAGACACAAGGTAAGACAAGTATTCGGAGCAACTGGCGCTCTGACCGTTCCCTACCACGATTTTGGTACCGGCTTTCAGAGAGCAACTTACCATTTTGTCCAACGGGGACCATTGATAGCAGATTTCGTAGTCGGAGCGGTACTGTGCAATACGGCCTTCCGGTTTATTAAAGGCCCACCATTGCCCGTATTGGCTGTTCGGGTTGGTGCTGTTCCAGGCTCGATATACAGTTATCTTAGTCTGGGGCTTACTTTGATAGACCTTGCCTTGGCACAGTTTGCCCTTCTCGGGTTTTCCAATCGCTTCCTGTAACAGCGTCGGGTCATTCACTGCATCAAATTGCCCAGCCAATGTTGGCGGTAACGCCGTACTCCCCAAACATGTTTGATCTTGGGAGTGAAGGCTAAGAGATTCACTTTCTTGAACAGAAGAATCGGTTGAGGATTGGGGAGTGTGCGAAGAATCAGAGGTAGAGTGGCTTGCACAGCCTTGTATCAAAACCAAGAGCCCGGTCAGTAACGTCCGTTTCATTTCGTGTTGTCCTTTTCTGTAGAAGAAATGCGTATCCAAAGGTGATTCCGTCGGATACGCACTTTCATACTAGCCCAAAAGGAGATAATCGCGGGAGCCTATGTGCGCGCCTATGGCTCAAAGCGCATAACGACATTTGCCTGTTAAAGGTTCAGACATTATGCCACGGCTACTCTAGGGAACATCTGAATAAGTCCCTCTCTGCTCAGGCCTATAAGAGAAATGGCTATTTGAGGCGCGGTTTTGAAGGCATAACGGGTTACGTCAAAAAGCCGCAACAAAAAAGAGACATTTCTCTTAAGGCCCCAGAGGGCGG
>JBFHTA010000173.1:0-8242 GCA_041590855.1 Pseudomonadales bacterium | reverse complement strand
GCGCAACAGGCAGTGTCTGTGTCCAAACAGGCAGAGCAGCAAGCGTTTGAGAGTTACTTGTCCGGGTTGGATAACCTCAATACCTGGTTGCAAGCCCAACGCACGGCGTTCGAGCGAACCAGCCGATTAATGCAATTGGAAACCAGTTATTTCCAGAATCGTATTCAATTACATCAAGCCTTGGGCGGCCCGTTTGAGGTGTTTTCGGACAGAACTCAGACAATCTCCTCGCCGTCGCAAACATCATCTATTAATCCCAATGAATTTCGCTAGTACAAGACAGGAATAACTGATGTCCTCTTTACCTAAACTGATACGCATTTCATTACCGGTGATCGTAATCGCTGTAACCGCTGTGATCTTGTATCTGATGGTCGCCATGAAACCGGAAGCGAAGAAGCGCCCACCTAAAGCCGAGTCAGTTATTCAAGTGGAAACCGTGCTGGTGTCGGTCAGTGACTTTCAGGTGGAAATGCCCAGTCGGGGCTTAGTAAAAGCACAAACAGAATCCACTCTGGCGGCTGAAGTTGCCGGTACGGTTGTGGACATCTCCCAGCACTTGAGAAAAGGGGGGCGCTTCAACGCCGGTGACTGGTTATTAACCATCGATCCAAGGAATTATCAGGTGGAAGTGACCCTGGCCGAAGCCAATATGCGTAAGGCACAACTGGCGCTGGACGAAGAAAAAGCCCGTGCCGAGCAGGCGTTACGAGACTGGCAGCGGTTATCCAAAACCCTGGCGAACTCCAGCGAGCCGCCGGATTTGGTGTTACGCAAGCCCCAGTTAGCGGCAGCGGAAGCTGAGTTGGCGTCTTCCCGAGCGCAATTAGAGAAAGCGAAACTGGATTTGGAACGAACCCGCATTTTGGCCCCGTTTGATGGTTTTGTGTTGTCGAAATCAGTGGACTTGGGGCATTACGTGTCGCCGGGTAATCCGTTGGCTGAAATTTCCGGTCAGCAGTTGGAAATTACTTTGCCTATTTCGGCTCATTGGCGACCGTTATTGGATTGGCATTGGCCCGCCACGCAAGACCCAAACAGAGTGTCGACACAGCGACTGCGTAATCAGGTGATTCTTGACGTAGGGAAGGGCAAAGAACTGCGACAGTGGACGGCTCATATCGTGCGGGATGCCGGACAGCTGGACGCCCAGAGCCGACAAATTCAATTGATTGCGGAAATCGAACCCAAAACCACCGATTGGCCTCTACTGCCCGGCGATTATGCAACGGCGCGAATCCAGGCCAAACGCTTGAACGATGTGGTGGTGTTACCCAGAACGGCCTTAGTGGAGGGAAGCTACGTCTGGAAGGTGGTGGATCAGCGACTACAGAAACAAACGGTGGAAGTGCTCTGGCAAGACGATCAGGTGATTGCGGTATCGCCTACCGAACTGGACAGCCCGACTCTGAACATGGGTGATGAAGTGGTGTCGTCGCCATTGAGTTACGCCATTTCCGGCACAAAGGTCGCGGTCGTTAAACGCAATGGCGAACCTCTGGCCGCGTTAGATGCCGTGAAAACGACGACTGCAGGAGCTGTGAAATGATCGCCTGGTTTGCCCGAAATCATGTAGCGGCAAACTTGCTGCTGATGGCCATTGTGATTGCCGGGGTTTACACCATGCTTCGACTGGTACCGGTTGAAGTCTTCCCGTCGTTTGAATTGGAAACGGTGAACGTCAGTGTCTCTTATCGCGCCGCAACGCCAGAAGACATGGAAACCGGCGTGGTCAACAAGATAGAGGAGGCCATTGCCGATTTACCGGACATCGAATCCTTATCGTCTCGGGCTTCCGAAGGCTCGGCCGTGGTGACGGCTGAAGTCCGGGCGGGAGCAGACCCGCAAAAATTGCTGAACGACATTAAATCGCGGGTTGATGCCTTATCGACCTTGCCGGACGGTGCGGAACGTCCAGTGGTGGAACGTCCGCTGATCAAACGCGAAGTGCTGAGTGTGGTGGTCGCCGGGGATCTGGATGAAAAAGAGTTGAACGAGCTGGCCCGTCAGATACGTGATGAGTTGGTGCGCTTACCGGAGTTGACCCAGACCGATCTGGAAGGGGTACGTCCTTATGAAATCGGCATTGAAATCTCTGAAGACAAGTTGCGTCAATACGGGTTGACGTTGGATGCAGTAGCGACAGCGATTCGCGGTCAATCCATTGATCTTTCGGCGGGGCGGATTCGTTCGCCGTCCGGGGAAATTTTGCTTAGAGCGAAAGCCCAGGCGTATTACTACGGCCAATTTGCCAGCATTGTTGTGAAACGCTTTGAGGACGGTTCCGAACTGACCCTGGGCGAACTGGCGGACATTGACGATGGCTTTGAGGAAGACCCGGTATTTACCCGCTTTAATGGCAAGCTGGCTGCTGTGGTGAATGTGTATCGGGTGGGCGATGAAAGCGCCATTCAGGTATCGGATGCCGTTCATCAATACCTTGAAGATAATCAGAGCCGTTTTCCCCCGACTGTAGAGCTAGGTATTTGGGACGACGACGCCAGCATCATTCGTGCGCGCTTAAACACCTTGCTCACCAATGCCTGGCAAGGGGCCTTGTTGGTGAGCATCTTACTGGGCTTGTTCCTTCGCCCTGTGATTGCCTTTTGGGTAGTGGTTGGTATTCCTGTGACCTTCATGGGGGCCATTGCTTTGATGCCGTACTTTGGGGTGACGGTCAACATTCTCAGTTTGTTCGGTTTTATTCTGGTGCTGGGGATCGTGGTAGACGATGCCATTGTCACCGGGGAAAACATCTACAGTCATTACAGTCGTGATCCGAACGGTCTGGCGGCGGCCATTAATGGCACCAAAGAAGTGGCGACGCCGGTGGTGTTTGGCATTTTGACGACCGTGGTGGCTTTCTTGCCCTTTGTGTTCATTGAAGGACGTCTGAGTGTTTTGTTTGCTCAGGTGGCGTTCGTGGTGATTCCGGTGCTCTTGTTTTCTTTGCTCGAAAGTAAACTGATTTTGCCTGCGCACCTCAAACACATTAAACAGTTAAAAGACTACGGAGCCCGTCCGCCTTTGCTGGTTCGAATGCAGCGCAGTTGTGCCGATGGCCTGGTGTGGTTTGTCAATCGGGTCTATCGCCCGGTGGTAAATGCCTGTTTGAATCGTCGTTATTTAACCTGGCTAACCTTTGTCTGTGTGTTTGTGGTGACCATTGGCTTGATCTCTCAGGGATGGACGCGCTTTGTGTTCTTCCCGCGTATACAGAGTGAAACCGCCCGAGCCAGCTTGTACATGGAAGAGGGCACCCCTTTGGCGGAAACCCAGATGGCGGTGCAGCGCATCGAGCAAGCGGCGTTTGATCTGCAGGCCAAGTACATCGATCCGGTGTCCGGTAACAGCATCATTGAGAACATTCTGGCAACCGAAGGCATGGCAGGGGGCAGTTCCTCGGGGCAATCCCACGTAGGTGCGGTTCGTTTTGAAATTACACCGCCGGAGCATCGCAGTTTGTCCATCGACAGTGCCACTCTGGTACGAGAATGGCGGGAACGCATTGGCCCGATCGTGGGGGTGAACCAACTGACCTTCCGGGCGGAAATTGGCCGACCGGGTGATCCGATTGATGTGCAGCTGATCAGTCAGGACATCAACGCATTGAGTGAAGTGGCGGATAAGGTGAAGGCCAAACTGGCCACTTACGAGGGGGTGTTTGATATCAGTGATAACCTCTCGGATGGCAAGCAAGACCTTCAGATTACCTTGTTACCCGAAGCCGAATTGCTGGGCTTTACTCTGAACGACGTGACCCGTCAGGTTCGTCAGGCATTTTATGGCAATGAAGCGCAACGAATTCAACGCGGGCGCGATGACATTCGGGTGATGGTGCGTTATCCGGAGGCAGAGCGTAGCTCTTTAAGTGACTTAGAAGAACTACTGATCACCACGCCGAATGGTCACCAAGCCCGCTTTGGCGACATAGCCACTGCAGCCTGGGGACGTTCACCATCGTCCATCTATCATGTGGAGCAGGACCGGGCGGTGAATGTGTTGGCGGACATCGACAAAACCTCCGTCAATATGACCTTACTCACCGAAGATTTAATGGCCTACCTTGATGAACTCTTACTGCAATATCCGCGTGTGCAGGTGTCGCTGGAAGGCGAAGCGGCGGAACAGCGGGATTCCTTCATCACCATTTTATGGGGTGGTGCCATTGTGTTGTTTGCTATCTACGCGCTGTTGGCAATTCCGTTCGGGTCGTACAGCCAGCCGTTTATTGTGATGTCGGTGATTCCATTTGCTTTTATCGGTGCCATTGGTGGCCACTGGTTGATGGGCAAAGATTTGTCGATCATGAGTGTGATGGGAATGATGGCGTTGGTGGGCATCGTAGTGAACGACAGTCTGGTGTTGGTGGATTTTGTTAATCGGAAAGTCAAAGAAGGCATGCCGATTGAACAAGCGGTACGGGAATCCGGCGCGGCGCGATTCCGTCCGGTGATTCTGACCTCACTGACCACCTTTCTGGGTCTGTTGCCGCTGTTGTTTGAAACCAGCACCCAGGCCCAGTTCCTGATCCCGATGGCGATTTCTCTGGGGTTCGGGGTGCTGTTTGCTACCTTCATCACCCTGATTTTGATCCCATGTCATTACTTGATTCTGGAAGACTTCAGCCGTGGGTTAGCGCGAGCAAAAGCCTGGTTGCGTGGTACGGATGAAGTGCGCGTTTAACTGTGGAATTCAAAAACAGATAAGAGGCAAAGTGACTGTAAGTGATGGGGCTATACTAAGAAAGCAGGGTTCTTTTGAGGGCCCTATTTCTAACGTCGATCGCTCACGATGGTGAGCACGGAGCCTGAACATGTTGTCCTTACAGAAACTGACACTACTTTCCCTGATCCCATTTACGTTGGTTAGCTGTAGTGGCGGTGGCAGTTCGGGCTCTTCTTCCTCATCTGGTGGTACGGGCAGTTTTTCCTTATCCATTACCGATGCACCGGTCGATGACGCCGACAATGTGGTGGTAGAATTTACTGCCGTCACCGTCAAACCTGCCGACGGTGAGGCCATTACCTTTACCTTTGATTCACCAGTCAGTATTGACCTGTTGGCTCAGCAAAACGGCAACTCGGCCGAGTTGGTGGCCGATGAAACCCTCAATGCAGGGAATTACAACTGGATTCGTTTAGCGGTGAACGCCGAAGAAGACGGCGTGTTTGATTCCTACATTGTGATTAACGGCACTCAACACGAACTGGACATCCCCAGTGGCTCGCAAACCGGTTTGAAACTGAACTCCGGGTTTACCATCAGTGCCTCCGGCAATGCCGATTACACCATTGATTTCGATTTGCGGAAATCAATTACCGAAGCCAATGGTGATTACAAACTTCGCCCTTCACTAAGACTCATTGATAACATCGAAGCCGGGACTATTTCCGGCGAAGTCGACGCGACCCTGATCTCCACCGCCTGTGCCGACGCCGCTGTGTTTGCCGGTGTGGTCTATGTGTTCAGCGGCGCAGGTGTTACCCCCGATGATTTCGATGGCACCGACCCAGAAGCCTTATCTTCCGCCTTTGTCAGCCTGGATGAAGAAAGCAACACCTACACCTACACAGCCGCCTTTCTGGAAGCAGGTGACTATACCGTTACCTATACCTGTGATACCGATGATACCGAAGTAGACGAAACCCTGACCTTTAATGGCACGGCAGATGTCACCCTGGCCGCCGGTGGTAGTGAGACGCAGGATTTTTAATCATCAAACTTAATCATTCCTACCGAGATACTGACTTGTATCACGGTAGGAGTAATCGCAATAATTCTTTACAGACATCTTTTTCTCGGTTTGGCAATTTCTGGTATATTCCTTATTCCATTTTTTGCTAGTTTGGGATCGAGATAGTTATGCAAAAGAATAAGACACCTTTCAGAAAAGGATTTTTAGCGTTGGCCATTGCCGCATCATTAGCAGGATGTTCTGGCGGAGGCGGCGGTGGCGGTTCGTCTGACTCATCGAGCAGTAATGATGTTAGCTTGTCGGGTACAGCCGCAAAAGGTGCCATAGCGGGCGGTATTGTTATCGCTGAGCAGTTAACCGCAAACGGTGTGGTTGAGCTAGGGCGTGCGACAACCAATGCCACGGGTGGCTACGCCATTAATCTGCCTGCGTCATATAACGCAAACAATGGGGTAGTACGTGTTCGGGTTGTACCGAATGAAGATGGCACTACAACTATGACGTGTGATGCGCCGGCAGGCTGTGATGGCGTAGCG
Organism: Pseudomonadales bacterium; assembly: GCA_041590855.1. GTDB lineage: Bacteria > Pseudomonadota > Gammaproteobacteria > Pseudomonadales > Litoribrevibacteraceae > Litoribrevibacter. Next base: position 2,008 of record JBFHTA010000173.1, on the reverse strand, counting down.
TTTGGCGATCCCATTCCACTGGCGGCCGACAGTGGTTTTGAAATGGCTGCAGTGGTAACGCCTAATACCGGTGCCGGTTCTGTATCGGTTCAAGTAACGCCATTCTCTCACATGGCGGCGTCAGCAGCAGGTGCGTTGACAGAAACACCTGTAGTGTCTCGTGATGATGTGACCACAGCTAATGCAACCATGACCAGCTTGGTTGGTTTCGACATCCTGAATACCAAAACTTCTGACCTTGCTAACCTGGATAACGACAGCGATTCCGGCGCGGCTAAGTTTGCATTACTTAATGCGGCCATTGCCACCAATATGTTCGATGGTAGCGGTGCGTCTCAGGTTGAAGCGTTAAACGACGGCTTGAACGATCTTGCTCAATCTCTTGCAGACGGTTCACTGGATGCCGACAACACCGGAACAGATGCTTTTAATATTGATGCCTTGCAGGCAGCCGTTAATACAACTTTAACCAGCATTCAAACTGAGTTGTCTGCGGAAGATTTAAACATTGATCGCGATGCGTTGGACGCTGCGGGTGATGCAGTGAGCGATTACCAAGAACACGTGGTGGATGTTCAGTTTGCTGAAGGCTTGGAGCCGGTAGAAATCACCGAAGTGGAAAACCAGTCTGACGTCGATGCTGCCAAAGGCTTGGTTACTGACGTTCGTACCTTATTGCAGGAAATCGAAGCGGCTGACTTTGAAACGCCACTAAATGCTCTGGGTGTTGATGCGGGGATTGCGGAAGACATCTTCAAAGATGAAAGCGCACAAATTCTACAATTGGTTGGTGATGCCATTGAATCTGCCTTGACTACTCTGGATGCGGACGACGCCGTGGGTGTGGACGACCAGAACAATACAGTGACTTTCCAAACCATAGTGTCTGACGAAGATAATAATCCGTTTGGAACTCTGACTGTGGTGACTCGTTTTACCGAAACTGGGCTGTCGATTGCCATTTCAGGTGTTCTGACGGACGAAGATAAGACCGTCACTATCGATGACCTGACATTGGCGGCGGACGGAGTCACTGATTTTAATTTCGAAGAAGATACCGTCACGGACTTCATCACTACTGAGGGTGTAACCGTCGCCTTGAGCGGTGCTGTTTCTGATGGCTCTACATCCATTACCCTAAACGACGTATCTTTTGCGGCGACCTTGGTGGATGAAACCACCTTCACTGATGGCCAAGAGACTGATATTGCCGCTGTGATTAATACCATGTCTTTGAATGGTGACATAGTGCTACAGACTGAAGGTGACGATCTTGATGGTGTTGCTGAATTTGAAGGCAACGCCTCTATTCAGTTAGTGCGTTTGGATGCTGAAGCTGTTCGTTCTGATGATATCCGTGACTTGCCGTTGTCACTTGACTTGTTTGCTTTAGAAGGTCGTTTCAGCAGTGATGGTCAAAGCTTCATGGCCGGTATTGAGCTGGACATTGAAGGGGCGGCTAGCTTCGATAGTTATGCCTTTGTTCAGTATGAAACTGAGCAGAACTTTACATTCGATGAATATCAGGTAACACCGAACCAAGCAGAAGGTATCTTCACCCAGGTTGATGTTTTATGGACACAATTGGAAAATCAAGGGGCGGTGACTTCTTTCTTTATTAATGGTGATGATAATGAAGAAGGGTTTAGTGTAGAGGGTTACCTGGACTTCTCAGATGGCTCGTTTGGAAACTATCAGTTTGAAGCAGATGCTCTAAATGCTGAATTATTGGCAGTCGCAGCAGCTAACCTGGCAGCTACCTACGATATTGAAGTTACTTCTTCGCACTTGGATCTTGACCGTTTCTATCTCTCTTCTTACGGTGACTTGTACATTCAAGTTGAGTTGAATTCAACTGCACCTGCCTTCGAGACAGTAGATAGCTTCCTCCAAGGTCAACTAACCATCGAGTCTGAACTAACGCTTCAAGGCCTGCCTGAAATGCGCTTGGTCTCTCGTCTGGATCGCGACAGCCTGAATGGCGGTACGGTAACCATTACGCCTTATT
>JBFHTA010000172.1:0-8250 GCA_041590855.1 Pseudomonadales bacterium | reverse complement strand
ATGGTTGCCAACAGATAAAGCGAAAGTCTCGGTGTTTGACCGAGGCTTTCTTTTTGGGGATGGCGTCTATGAAGTCATTATGGTGTATAACCGCCAGCCCTTTCGCCTGGAGCAGCATCTAACTCGTTTGTTTCGAAGCCTTGAGCAAACGGGCATCCCCAATCCGCTAGGATTACATGAATGGCGTTATATCGTAGAACGTCTTATTGAGCAGACGGCGAGCAATCAGCAATCTATTTACCTTCAGGTGACTCGCGGCGTTGCCGAGAAGCGTTCTCATACTTATCCTCAAGGATTGATACCAACAGTCTTTGCCTCTTCTCAGAGCATCGCCGTTAAAAAAAGCGACACGCGTTTAAATTCTCCGTGCACGGCTGTTCTTCTTGAGGATATACGCTGGGCACGTGGAGATATTAAGTCCACCTCGTTACTTGGAAGTGTTTTGCTGAAAAAGCAGGTTTCGGAGTCGGGAAAAGATGAAGGTATATTGCACCGTCAAGGCAAAATCACAGAAGGCACTGCAAGTAATGTCTTTGTGGTTAAAGATGATGTGATCTTAACGCCCCCTGATAGCGATTACTTGCTGACAGGCATTACTCGGGATTTTATTTTTGAGTTAGCTGATCGTTATGGGTTGGCTTGTTTACCTACGGAGCTTACAGTCGAGCAGCTTTACACATCTGATGAGATCTGGATGACCAGTTCTACGGCTGAGATGCGCGCGGTAATTGAACTGGATGGTCTGCCTGTTGGTAATGGCCAAATTGGTGCACTTTGGAAAACAATGGCTGCACTTTATCAAAAACACAAGTCGGAATTGTTCAGCAGTTGTGCCTGAGATTATTTATTGCAAGTAATCGTGTTTGTGCTTCCAGGGACGGGTTCGGAGTCAAAAGAGAAGATACTCTTGTTGACTCAGGGTATACTAGTCTAAGAAGTTAAGAAGGTAGTGGTAATGCAAAATCAAGAACCGCCAAAAATCGAATTTCCTTGTCCTGGTTATCCAATTAAAGTTCTCGGTGAAAATGCTGAGGATTTCCAAGAATTTGTCCTCGACACACTGAAAAACTTAATGCCTGAAGATGATATCGACCTTTTGGGGGTGAAATCCTCCCCAAGTAAAAATGGTCGGTTTTTGTCTATCACGGTTAAAATCGTGGCTCAAAGTGAGGGGCATCTTACTACGATTCATCAAACGTTCATGAGTAGTAGCCGAGTGAGGCTGGTACTTTAATGGCGTCATTAGTGATTCGTCAGTTGGAAGGCCTTCAGGAGTATCAGGCTGTTTCAGATGCAATGCATCACTTTACTGAACACAGAGATGGCTCAACGCCGGATGAACTCTGGTTTTTAGAACACTATCCTGTGTTTACTCAAGGGCAGGCCGGAAAAGCCGAACACCTGTTGAATCCTGGAGATATTCCTGTCGTGCAATCTGATCGGGGCGGTCAGGTAACTTATCACGGCCCCGGGCAGTTGGTTGTGTATTGTATGGTGGACTTGGCACGTAAGGGCATAGGTCCACGCCATTTGGTCAGTGCCATTGAGCAAGCCATTGTCGATTTGTTAAAGCGTTACACTTTAGATGCCTATCCGAAAAAGGACGCGCCTGGTGTTTATGTTAATGAGCAAAAAATAGCCTCGTTAGGTTTGCGCATCAGGAAAGGAAAATCGTTCCATGGTTTGGCGTTAAATCTGGATATGGATCTTGAGCCCTTTCTTAGAATTAACCCATGCGGCTATGCCGGTATGGAAATGACTCAACTGAAAGCGTTTGAGTCGAATATTGAAATCAATGAAGTAGCGGAACAGTTACAGAGTTGCTTGATGGAGCAGCTTGAATATTCCGACGTTGTGACGAAAACCGGATTACCCTAGAGGTTGAATGAGCGATGACAGACCAGTCTCCACAAGTGAAAGCGCGAGCAAACAGACCCAAAGTTGTTCAAGGGGAAAAACTCAGAGGGGCAGATAAGACCTCAAGGATTCCGGTGAAAGTTATTCCGACGGAAAAGATGCCCAGAAAACCGGATTGGATCAGGGTTCGCGTACCGGCTTCGCCTGAGATTAATCGCATCAAACAGCAGTTGCGCGACCATAAATTGCATTCTGTTTGTGAAGAGGCTTCTTGTCCCAATTTAGGTGAGTGTTTCAGTAATGGCACTGCGACCTTTATGATTATGGGGGATATCTGTACACGTCGATGTCCTTTCTGTGATGTGGCGCATGGTCGGCCGAACCCTCTGGATGAAAATGAACCGGTTCACTTAGCGGAAGCCATTGCTGACATGGGGCTGCGCTATGTGGTTATTACCTCTGTTGATCGTGATGATCTGCGTGATGGAGGGGCAGGTCACTTTGTTGCCTGTATTGAAGAGACGCGTAAACGTTCGCCAAACATTGAAATTGAAGTTTTGGTACCTGACTTCAGGGGCCGTATGGAAGTGGCTTTAGATATTTTGGAACAGTCTCCGCCAGATGTATTTAATCACAATTTAGAAACTGTGCCTCGGCTTTATAAGCAGTCTCGCCCAGGTTCAGATTATCAATGGTCACTCGATTTGTTAAAACAGTACAAGTCTCGTCGTCCTGACGTGTTAACTAAATCCGGACTGATGTTGGGGTTAGGGGAAACATTTGACGAGATCGTTGAGGTGATGAAAGATTTAAGGGCTCATGACGTCGATATGATTACCTTGGGTCAATACCTTCAGCCGAGTAAAGATCACTTGCCCGTAGATCGCTTCGTTGAGCCGTCTGAATTTGACGAGTTGGGACGAATTGCAAAAGAAATGGGTTTCCAACGGGTTGCCAGTGGTCCGTTAGTTCGTTCTTCTTATCACGCAGATAAGCAGGCTAAGGGCGAAAAAGTCTCCTAGCGTTCTGCGATTGCCTTAGCCCGACAAAATTGCGATTCAGTGCACATTATTGTCGGGTATCCTTACTTTAAGACGTAATTTATCAAGAATCTTCCTGAAATGGGTAAGCGGTCACACATCTTATTTCCGCTTGCATCTACACTTTGTTCCAAATGTTGAATTCTGTAATCAATCTTGCGGAAAAGTGCTATTGCTATAAAATGACAATTCTGTCGCGTTAGCACAATAACTATAAATATAAGAAGCGAATTCATGAACAGAGCCCTATTAGCTAGTTTGTCTGCATTGCTTGCTTGTGTGTATGTTGTACCTGCCACTGCAGAACTGGTGCCCGTAGATGATGTGGAACTAGCCTCCTATTCAGGTCAGGCCATTATTGCTATCGATGAATACGATGTAGTCCAGGCAGATTCTTCCACAAATAATTTCCTGCGGGTGACACTTGGTGCAGATATAGAAACCAATACTACGATCGATAAGGTGCAGTTAGGTACTTATGATCGTGCTGGTTATGCATCGGCATCTGATATTGATATTGATAATCTGAGTCTTGGGTATATTGATCCTGATACTTACGAATACGTTCCTTTTGAAATCAAAGATCCCTACATGGAATTCGCTTTCTCGGATAATGGCGGTGTTCGGGAAGTCGTCGGCATGCGTTTTGGAGCTGGCAGTGTGTCGGGTGGTTTGACAGCAACGATCAATTCATTGACGGGTAATTTTGAAATCATGATTGATCATGATAATGACCCGAATACCGCACCTCAGCCGGCCCAATTATTAGACTCTACTGGTGCTGCAACAGATATTCGTGCAACTCATCTAGGTATCGCGGGTGATTGTTCATCGAACTGTATTTCACTAAATAACCTTGCGACACTTAACATTAATGATTCGACGGCGGCAGGTGACATGTTCGTGTCGTATCAGAACATTGATCTAGGATGGGCGAAAACGCTTAATGACGGAACCATTGATGTAAACAGTTTAATAGAAACATCACAAGGCGCGTTTTTAAATTTACCAACCGGGATTACAACAACAACGGATGCGCTTATTGGCGTACCTGGTGCAGGTGGCAATATTAAACCGACCCGATATACTGATGCTGCGTTAGGATTGTTTCCTTAAACCATAGGAATAATAAAAATGAAAAGACCTGTGGCGTTACTTACAAGTTTCTTATTTAGTGCCGTCAGCTTTGCTGAGCTTTCTCCAATGACAGACGATGCCATGTCCGAAGTGGACGGTGAAGGTCTGGGTATTGTACTTGAAGATTATTCGTTTCACGCAGGAACGGATATTAATGCGGGTAATTCAGGTGCAGTTTTTGAAATTACTGGTATTAAAACTTCCGATGGTCGGGACGTGCTAATTAAAACCGATAATTTCTTTATTGGTGGCAAAGGCAGTGCTGAGTTTGTTGATAATGGCGATGGTACAAGCTCCTTTGTGGTTAATCCCACAACTGTCAATATCGGGCGTTTAAACAACCCGGTTGAGATCAGTCAGCGTGATGGCGATGATATAGATGTTCGAGCGCCTAACAAGGGTGTGCTTGAAATTGCCATGCCTGATTTGGTAGCCATCAATGGTGACCCTGTTTGGACGGGCCATAAAATGGACCCATGTTTGAAAGCGGGTGCAGCTGAATGTGCCAAGTTCAGCAGTCGTGAAGCGGTTGATGGTGGTTATCGTGGTGAACGTTTCGACTTTGGCTTGGATATTAATGCTCAGTTTCAGGAATCCATCGGTTCAAGTAATTACACCTCCGACTCTCCGTTGACGCTTTATGTTAAAGAAGCGGTGTTTGATGGCAGTTACATCCGCTTATGGGGTGATGAAACGGCTACGGGGTCCGAGTCCGCAAGTGATCAGCGCAACTTAACGCTGGCTAATATTCGTCTGAATATGTATACCCCAGAGGTTTTGATTGCTAGTTGTGGTGCTAATGGGGATAAGTGTGGTGATCCCGTTCAGATTAAGCATTTGGCGATGGATCTGATTGTTGGTGTCGGTGAAATTCAGCCTGCAATGTTGAGTGTAACTCCGGATGGTAACTTTCAGTTAGAAGTAGAGGCCTTGCCGCCACCCACTGCTGCGGGCCAGCCAACGCGTATAGGTACTATTTTAAGTGATCAACCCGATGCGAGTGATTGGGCGGCTACTGAGAAGGATTTCTACGAGAATTACTACAACGATACCATTCCAGGTGTGAAGACCAAGAGTAATCTTTATATCGGTGATCCAACCATCGCAAACCCAACGTTTGAAACGGCGGGTGGCTTGAAGGTTGGAGATACCTACTTAGGAACTTCTAAAATCGAAGGATTGCAAATTCAATACATGAAATTAACCACCCACGATATTGGTGGTTAGGGGCGACGACAATGAAAATAATAAAAAAGGTCTTGCCAGTATTTTTCTCTTTTGGCTTTCTTGCTGTTTCACAAGCTCATGCTGAATTGAAAGCGATTGATGATGCTGAATTATCGGACACTGTAGCTCAGGGCGGGCTCTATTTATCAGGGGAATTCAGCCTGAATGAAAACGGTGGGCCGATCACTAATACGACTTATGATACTTGTGATAATGCAGCGGGCACGGATTTGCGCTGTGGCGCTCGTTTTTCCTACAAAATGGGCGGCAATCTTGAGAACGGTTGGTACGTTATTGATGATTGGAAAGGTGAAGTCTCGTTTGAGGGGCTAACTATACGAACGCGTCGAATTGATGGTAATAAAAGGGATATTACCGGGCAGCTTGTTGATAATTCAGGCCAGCCTGTGAGTGAAGCAAATGCGGTTGCTCTTGGGAATGAAGATGGCTTTGGTGGTGATGGCGCTGCTTTTGATCAGGAAGTGTTGGAAATTGGTCTTCCAAGCACGCTTAAGTTTAAAGATTATCAATACAATGTAGGCTTCTCTTCTCATTCATCTCCGATTGGTGCAAGTAACTATCAGCAGACGAATATTTATGGCGTCCGAATGAATGGTGAAGTGAAGATGTCGGGCAATATGTTGATTTTCCCTACGGCGGATAAATAGGAGGCGTTATGAGAGCATTCAAACCTTTATATTTATCCATCGTTGCTGCAAGTGGAGTAAGCGCTACTTCTGCATGGGCTGAGCTCCAGTTAATGGATGAGGCTAGTTTGTCCGGTGTTACTGGCCAGGCAGGTGTTACTATTGAATTTGATGCCCGGCTGAAGATTGAGGAATTAACGTATACCGATGACGGCCATCCGATATCATTGGAGGGTGTGAAGCTTCATAAGTCTGGTGATGAGACTAAAGGTGCGCACGGCTATGTGATGGTGGATGTTAACTCTGCCGGTGAAATGGAAGTGCGTGCTATCACTGAACAGGCACGTTTGCAGGTCGAAGAAATTCGAGTTGATTCGGTTAATACTGCCCCTAACAGCTTTGGTACTATCGCTTTAGATTATGATATGGAAAGCTTCTTACGGTTTTCCGGTGGCGGTTTGTACAATGATGATAAGGGTATGACTGTTTCCAATTATAACAGTCGTATTTTTGGTCTTGTTCGAGATACAAATGGCAATGTTCAGTTAGATAGTTTTGGTAACCCGATTACAAAAGGGGCTGAGTTTTTCTACCGTGATAACGGAAATGACTTAATGATCTCCTTTGATTACGAGCATTGGGGGACTAACTGGACGCTGGATGTGGTTAATGATCCTTACAAGGCTGGCCAAGAGGCGATTCTGATTACATATCCGGATCATCATTTTGATCTGGTGGTTGATCAAATTAAGTTTAAGACTCGGGATACAGCTGGTAATACCTCGAGTACCAGTCCTGATAACTCAGGCTTGGACGCCCAGCCAAATGTTGGGATGATTACGGCCTCTGCAGACGTTAATGGCGAGTTATATATTAGTGCAGGTGGTAGAGATCCGGTTCAGGGTTTGACATTTAATTATGATCGAACCATTTCAAATGGTGATTTTCGATATATCGACACCAACTCAAGCGGTCAGCAGTATGAAGTTGCGTTGACTGGTGTGACGCATGAATCCCAGGTAACTAACCTAACCTTTGACATTATTGATGATGGCGTTTGGCTTCAGACTGAGCGCTCCCAGGGAACCTTGGATGTAGAGAATATCTATATTGGTACCTTGTATAACGGTGGTAATGATTTTAATAAGCAGAGTATGGGTTCTGTACATGTCGATTACTTGTTTGAAGATCAAACAGTAGATGGCGTGACATATACAAACTCTATGCAGTTAGTTCCCAAAGGGAATCAATATGGTGGTGATCAAGGGATTACGATCAACACCAATTGGAGTCTGGCGTCTGCTGATATCGGATATACAGACGATGGTAATACCGTTTGGGTCTCCGGAATTAACAGTTACGGTTCTGGTGGTGTGACTGTTGATTTGATTGATGCAAGCTATCTGTATGCAAATAATTCTGTACCTACCAGCGAAGATCCTTTTTTCGATGGTGTTCGTATCGGGTTTGAAAATGTTGTTGGGCATTACAGTATTGATGGCTTTAAGGTCGGTGATGATAAGAACAGTGCGCAACTGCAAGGGGGAACCGAGTTACTGCTTCCTCTGCAAATATTCCAAGAGGCTGACTTCACCTTGAATGGGCATATGACTTTGCTGCCAGGTGGTAAGGACAATGATGGTCTCACGTTCAATGGTGATTTGCATCTAACGGATACAACGTTTGGTATTTCAGTGGATCAGGATCGATCTGGTTTGTGGTTGGATGATGTGACTTATGATATTCACATGCGGAATGCAACCTTGGATGTAGATGAGCGTGGGATTGTGTTTAACCGTGGCTGGTATGCGTCAACCATGGATATCGGGAATGTTCGCTTGGGTGGTAAGCATGATGGTCAATCTCTAGGTCGAATTGTATTGTCTCGTTTGGAGCATGATTCGACTCTGAGTGTAAGTTCGGGTGGCGCAGGTCAAGTATGTATCGGTGGTAATGGTGGTAGTCAGGCCTCTTGTGAGGGTGATGGTGGTCGTTGGGAGGATCGAGGAGATCAAGGGGTTACGATTTCTTTGAATAGTAAATTTGTAGATAAAGATACTTTGTCTTCAGATGATCGAGCCATTGTTGATGCTATTGATCCAGAAGCTGACACTAAACTTGGCTGGTATCGATCAGATGGTAAAGTAGGTATAGAGGCCGTGGGAATTTCTACGGATGAAAATGGATTGAACGTTGAACTGGCAATAGATGTGGCTGATACTTTGGTGAGGGATAAGGTAACAGGTGATACCTCTATGCAAACTGGTTTTGCAGTTGATACGAAAGTTGAGTTCAATCAGTTAAATATCGATCGTATTAACATGGCGCATCACGTTGGAGGT
>JBFHTA010000171.1:0-8263 GCA_041590855.1 Pseudomonadales bacterium | reverse complement strand
CCCCGAAACACGAGTATCTTTACCAATTAAGATTGTACTGACACCCTGACGACGAAAGACCTTACCCGCAGCCCAACCCAGCTTCATTACAAAATCAGGTGTAATTGGGGCCTGACCAACCTTTCCACGAATACCATCGGTACCAAAATATTTTCTCTTACTCACTTCGCATTACCTATCGTTATTCTTTTTGTTCTAACTACACTCAACAAAGATACAATGACTAAACATCCAACATCGCCTGAACAACCTTAAGCGCATCAACGGTTTCTTCAACGTCGTGCACCCGAATTATTTTCGCACCATTCATTGCTGCAATAACCGCCGCAGACACACTTGCAGCCAAACGATCATCGACCTCTTTACCGGTTATCTGCCCTAACATTGATTTCCTTGAAAGACCTACCAACAAAGGCAATCCCAAAACATCAAATGAACCAAGCTGTTTCAGCAGCATGAGATTATGGGTCAAAGTTTTCCCAAAGCCGAATCCAGGGTCTAATAACAGTTTTTCCCGGGCAATACCGGAAGAAATGCAAGCCTCAATACGCTGTTCAAAGAAGTCCTGAATATCAGACACAGCATCCTGATAGTTCGGATTATCCTGCATCGTTTGAGGACTGCCCTGCATATGCATCAAACAAACCGGCAATTGAGTCTTAGCTGCAACCGCCAGAGCACCCTCTCGCTGCAATGCCCTAACGTCATTGATCAGCCCCATTCCCAAGCTGGCGGCCTGATCAAGCAACTCAGGCGAACTGCTGTCCACTGAAATTACAGCAGGCGTACTACCTGCCAGTTTTTCAACAACAGGCAACACCCTATCCATTTCCTCTTGCAAAGAAACCTGAGCAGCACCTGGACGGGTGGATTCTCCACCAACATCAATAAAGGTCGCCCCTGCCTCAACCATCCTTTCAGCTTGCTGGAGTGCAGAATCAAGGGAAGTATAGCGACCGCCATCCGAAAAAGAGTCCGGAGTAACATTCAAGACACCCATGACATGGGCATAGGAAAGATCAAGATTAATATGACCAAATTGCATATTCGGTGTTCTTCAAAAAAGGCAAATGTAGCCTACAACTGCCAAAAACAAACAAGGGCACAGATGAATTCTGACATTCACACTGCGCCCTACTCATTCACTTCAACAAAAGTCAGTTCTGGTTTGCAGGACCACCTACATTGGTGGAATCTTTAAACTCAGGCTTTGAGTCTTCTGCCTTTTCGTCATTTTCTTCTGGCTGCTGAGCCGAAGAAGAACCTGAACCGTTTGAACGATCGTCCCAACCTTCAGGTTCACGAGGCTCCTTGCCTTCCATGATGTCATCAATCTGCTTGGAATCGATGGTCTCATATTTCATCAATGCTTCGGCCATCAAATCAAGCTTATCGCGATTTTCAACCAAAATTTGCTTGGCTCGCTCGTAACACTCATCTGCGATTCGACGCACTTCCGCATCAATGGCTTTAGCTGTTTCTCCAGACATGGCTTTATGTGGTGCACTTGCAGATCGACCAAGGAACACTTCACCATCATCCTCATCATACATCAAAGGCCCCATCTTCTCAGACAAGCCCCATTTGGTCACCATACTGCGAGCAATACTGGTTGCACGCTGGATATCGTTTGACGCCCCTGTAGTGACACCTTCAAAACCTAACGTAAGCTCTTCAGCGATTCGTCCACCAAACAAGCTACAGATTGAGCTTTCAATCGCACGTTTACTTTGACTGTAGCGGTCTTCTTCAGGCAAGAACATAGTAACACCCAAAGCTCGACCACGAGGAATAATACTTACTTTATAAACCGGATCATGCTCTGGCACCAAACGACCAACAATGGCATGCCCCGCTTCATGATACGCAGTATTCAACTTTTCCTTCTCAGACATCACCATGGACTTACGCTCAGCGCCCATCATGATCTTGTCTTTAGCTAACTCAAACTCTTCCATGGTGACCAGACGTTTATTTGCACGCGCAGCAAACAAAGCTGCTTCATTACACAAGTTAGCCAAGTCAGCACCTGAGAAGCCTGGTGTACCACGAGCAATAACGGACGTATCAACATCATCAGCTACCGGCACTTTACGTACATGAACGTTAAGAATCTGCTCACGACCACGAATATCAGGTAAACCAACAACTACCTGACGATCAAAACGTCCAGGACGAAGTAACGCAGGGTCAAGAACATCCGGGCGGTTAGTTGCAGCAATCACAATAATGCCGTCATTGGCTTCAAAGCCATCCATCTCAACCAGCAATTGGTTCAAGGTTTGCTCACGTTCATCATGACCACCACCTAAACCGGCACCACGATGGCGACCCACCGCATCAATTTCATCAATAAAGATAATGCACGGCGCTTGTTTCTTGGCTTGATCAAACATATCGCGAACACGAGACGCGCCCACACCAACAAACATTTCAACGAAATCAGAACCTGAAATTGTAAAGAAAGGTACTTTAGCCTCACCAGCTACAGCTTTCGCCAATAAGGTTTTACCTGTACCAGGAGGCCCCACCATCAAGACACCACGTGGAATCTTACCGCCTAAACGCTGGAACTTGCCAGGATCACGCAAGAAATCCACCAATTCCTGAACATCTTCCTTAGCTTCGTCCACACCTGCAACATCAGTGAAGGTCGTTTTAATTTGGTCTTCGCTTAACAGTCTGGCTTTACTCTTACCAAAGGACATAGGCCCCTTGCCGCCACCGCCGCCACCTTGCATCTGACGCATAAAGAACATAAAAACAACAATAATGACTAAGATCGGGAAGCTGGCAACAAGCAACTGAGTCCAAATGCTTTGTTGTTCAGGTTTTTTACCCTCAATCTTCACGCCATTTGCAAGCAGCTCGTCCACCAACGCCAAATCAACCAATTCCGGGCGCACTGTTTCAAAACGAGTGCCATTTTCCAGTGTACCCGTAATAACTGCCCCCTCTACGGTTACAGCATCAACCTGGCCAATCTTCACTTGCTCAACAAACTCTGAATAGCTGTATTCGGTAGCCGGAGATGTTTGATCAAACTTATTCAGCACCATCACAACCACGGTTGCGATAATGGCCCACAAAATTAAATTCTTCATTACGTCGTTCAAGGAACAACCCTCTTTCCATTTCTTGATGAGTGCTTAGCTGCTTGCTCAGCCATCACCTGTAACTTGCACATTCATATTACAGTATGACTCCGACAACAAACAATCTCAAACAGTTCTATTCAGCAGAACAATAATATTCACAAAATTCGACATATTTCTTTTATATCGAAAGTCGGCGACTCCACTATTCATAGTGACTGTAACCTTGATATATGCGGACGATTTTAAAAACATCAAGGTATTTTATTGGGAATATATATCAACACCATCTGCACTCAGGTACACAGCATAACCACCTCCTTTCGAAAAAGCCGGCTAAGACATGGAATACGACTATTCTTATTAACGAAAACCCACAGACAATGTGTTAGCAACTTCTGTGGAATAGGTTACAATTCGCGCCAGCTGAATTTTCCGGAGAAACAAACCTGATGGCCAAAAGCCCTTCATCAAAACTAACTAATGCCAAGAAGAAAGAATACCGTAGCATTGGGCACAACCTGAACCCGATTGTTATGATTGCCGAGAATGGCGTATCTCAAGGGGTGATCGATGAAACTGATCGCGCATTAAACGATCACGAACTCATTAAGGTAAAGTTCAATATTAATGATCGAGACGCACGAGCTGAGCTCATTGCAGAGCTATGCCAAGCCACAGGCGCTGAGCTCATCCAAACCATTGGAAAAATCGCTTTGATACTGCGTTTTGCAAAAGAGCGGAACGAACGACTATCCAATCTTTTACGATAAGCGGTCACCTAGCTAAAAATAGCCAGGCAATAAAAAAGGTCACTAGAATGACCTTTTTTATTGCCTGGAATTTACTGCACCAGAGTGATTAGAGCTAAGCATTTCGATTCGCCATCAAGATGATCCCTAGCAGAGAGATCATCCCATAGACCAAGTCCTGCTCAGGCATAACCGTTTCTACCTGATACTGTCGATAGCTATAAAATCCGGATAACAACAACATGAAAACCGTCAGACTGACCTGCGTCTCCATCCAGGGCTTTTGATTGACGTGCAATTCAAATAAACGCCCGACCAAGAACACCAAGCCACAAAAAATACCCACATTAATCGTCAAATACTTCAGACCTAACACTAGGGGCTGCCAGACCGAAGGATCTGGCATCGACTTAGCAATAAAAGGAATAGCTAAATAGCCAACCGACCATAGCGCCCCCAACCAGAAGGTCAGAATCAACCGAGATCCCGCCCCTATTTGAGGGTTAACAGACTTAGACGTTTCCATTAAAGATAATGTACCTGAGCAATTTCATACTCAACTTCACCACCCGGTGCAGCCACTACAACTACATCCTCTTCTTCTTTACCCACTAGCGAGCGGGCAATCGGAGAAGTAACAGAGATTTTACCTGCCTTAATGTCGGCCTCATCTTCACCTACGATCTGATAACGAACTTCTTCATCAGTATCCAGGTTAATCAAATCAACCGTCGCGCCAAAGATCACTTTACCGTTATTGGTCATTGAAGTGACATCAATCACTTGAGCATTTGAAAGCTTACCTTCAATCTCCTGAATACGCCCCTCAATGAAGCCCTGCTGCTCACGAGCAGCATGATATTCAGCATTTTCTTTCAAGTCACCGTGTTCACGAGCTTCCGCGATTGCCTCAATAACACGAGGTCGATCTTCAGTCTTCAAACGAGTCAACTCTTCACGCAGGCGTTGCTCGCCTGCGACAGTCATTGGTACTTTATTCATCCCATTTATCCTTTACGCATTCTTATGCATTAACAACGCTATGCGCTAAAAACATCCTCTTTGGTGCAATTAAGCACTGATACCTTCGTGCAGATCCTGAAGACGACGAACAGTCTTTTCCTCACCGCTCTGCAAGCCTTGCAACGCAGCAAAGGCACCAGCCAATGTTGTCGTACAATATACTTTATGCTGAAGAGCACTACGACGAATCATTGCTGAGTCCTCAATCGACTTACGACCTTCTGTGGTATTTACAACCATGGAGATCTCATCATTTTTGATCATATCAACAATATGAGGACGACCTTCCTTCACCTTGTTAACACGCTCTACACTGATACCTGCTTTCTCAAGCACATCACAAGTTCCACCAGTTGCACACAACTCAAAGCCCTGTTCGATCAGCCCTTTCGCCAACTCAGCAACGTTGTCTTTGTCTGCGTCACGTACACTGATAAAGGCTTTACCTGACGTAGCAATTGGCTCACCACCACCTTTAACTGCTTTAGCAAAAGCTTCACCAAAGGTATCGCCAACGCCCATCACTTCACCCGTCGATTTCATTTCAGGACCTAAGATTGGATCAACGCCCTGGAATTTATTGAACGGGAAGATCGCTTCTTTCACACTATAGTAAGGAGGAACAATCTCTTTTGTAAAACCTTGGTCTGCCAAAGAGGTACCCGCCATACAGCGCGCAGCCACCTGAGCCAAAGAGCGACCAATACACTTGGATACGAACGGTACAGTACGAGATGCACGAGGATTCACCTCAATCACGTAAATTTCACCATCCTGATACGCCAACTGAACATTCATCAAACCAACAACACCCAGTTCGATCGCCATGCGCTTAACCATATCACGCATTTCATCCTGAACGTCAGCAGGCAATGAGTACGGAGGCAAAGAACACGCCGAGTCACCTGAGTGAACACCTGCCTGCTCAATGTGCTGCATAATCGCACCAATCACCACTTCTTTGCCATCAGAAACGGCATCGATATCCACCTCAATGGCGCAATTCAGGAAGTGATCAAGCAATACCGGAGACTCATTAGACACACTTACCGCTTCACGCATATAGCGACTTAACTCAGTCTCGCTATATACAATTTCCATTGCACGCCCACCCAAAACATAAGATGGACGAACAACCAACGGATAACCAATCTCATCCGCTGCTTTAACCGCTTCTTCAGACGAACGAACCGTTGTATTAGGCGGTTGTTTGATATCCAAACGCTGAACCATTTGCTGGAAGCGCTCACGGTCTTCAGCACGGTCAATAGCCTCAGGACTTGTACCAATGATAGGCACACCTGCTGCTTCTAATTCACGCGCCAATTTCAATGGAGTTTGACCACCAAATTGAACGATCACACCCTTAGGCTTTTCAAGATCAACAATTTCAAGCACATCTTCAAGCGTTACCGGCTCAAAGAATAAACGATCAGACGTATCATAATCCGTCGAAACGGTTTCAGGGTTACAGTTCACCATGATGGTTTCGTAACCGTCATCACGCATCGCAAGAGC
This sequence comes from Pseudomonadales bacterium, assembly GCA_041590855.1. Classification (GTDB taxonomy): domain Bacteria; phylum Pseudomonadota; class Gammaproteobacteria; order Pseudomonadales; family Litoribrevibacteraceae; genus Litoribrevibacter. Next base: position 1,875 of record JBFHTA010000171.1, on the reverse strand, counting down.
AGCATGAACACAGCAATAGTCAAACTCGATGCCCTGACCAATACGGTTCGGACCACCGCCCAACACCATAATCTTGTCTTTATCTGACGGATTTGCTTCACACTCTTCTTCATAAGTGGAATACATATACGCAGTATCAGACGCAAACTCAGCCGCACAGGTATCAACACGCTTATAAACCGGACGAATGCCTAATTCCTGACGATGCTTACGCAAGGCTTTTTCAGAAACAGCCAACAACTGAGCAAGACGCGTATCAGAGAAGCCCTTACGCTTCAGCTTAAACATCTTCTCTGCTGTGATATCAGACAAACCTTGAGATTTCAGTTCATTTTCAAGCTTAATCAACTCTTCAATTTGAACCAAATACCAAGGGTCGATACCTGACAGCTTATACACCTCATCCACTGACATACCAGAGCGGAATGCATCACCCACGTACCAAACACGCTCAGCGCCTGGTGATTTAAGCTCATGAATCAAAGTGTCTTTGGCATCTTCTTGAGAGAAATCAAGAATCTCATCAAACCCACACGAACCTACTTCCAAGCCGCGCAACGCTTTCTGCATGGATTCCTGGAATGAGCGACCAATCGCCATAACCTCACCCACAGATTTCATCTGAGTCGTCAGGCGGTCATTCGCTTGAGGGAATTTCTCAAACGTAAAACGAGGAATCTTGGTAACAACGTAGTCGATAGAAGGTTCGAACGAAGCCGGTGTTGCACCACCAGTAATATCATTCTGAAGCTCATCAAGGGTATAACCTACAGCCAACTTAGCTGCGATTTTAGCAATCGGGAAACCGGTTGCTTTAGATGCAAGCGCAGAAGAACGTGATACACGAGGATTCATCTCAATCACAACCATCTCGCCAGTCTTCGGACACAAACCAAACTGTACGTTAGAGCCACCCGTCTCAACGCCAATTTCGCGCAGAACGGCAAGTGATGCATCACGCATGATTTGAAGTTCTTTATCCGTCAATGTCTGGGCAGGAGCAACGGTGATTGAGTCACCCGTATGAACACCCATGGCATCAAAGTTTTCGATGGAACATACGATAATACAGTTGTCGTTCTTATCACGAACCACTTCCATTTCGTATTCTTTCCAACCGATCAATGATTTATCGATTAAAAGCTCAGAGGTTGGGGAAAGGTCCAAACCGCGCTCACAGATTTCCTGGAACTCTTCACGGTTATATGCAATACCACCACCGGTACCACCCATAGTAAATGAAGGACGAATAATCGCAGGGAAGCCAATTTTCTCAAGCACCTGATACGCTTCTTCCATGCTATGTGCGATGGCCGCCTCTGGCGTTTTCAAACCAATTTTCTTCATCGCCTGGTCGAAACGATCGCGATCTTCTGCCTTATCAATGGTGTCTGCATTTGCGCCGATCATTTCAACGCCATACTTTTCAAGGACACCTTCTCGCTCAAGATCCAGCGCACAGTTCAGAGCGGTCTGGCCACCCATCGTTGGCAGCAATGCATCCGGGCGCTCTTTTTCAATAATCTTTTCAATTTTTTGATTCAATAGATTATCATCAATTAATTTTTCTTCTGCAATCAAAGTGCTGAAAATATCTTCTGCTAAAACCGCTTTGCTTTGGAGGAGTCGGTCGGTGTTATATTGAAATTTTTGAAGAGAATAATAATTCCCAAAAAAAACCACCCCTACTATGACCGCAATTAGTAGCAAAGAATATGGAACTATATAATTTTTCTGGGAAAATTTTATCTTGTCTTTAATCATTTTTTATTTATGTGTCATTATGGTTTTTATGACCAGCAGAGACATTGAGAATACTAGTATGATTATAATAATTGCATAGAAAATATTTCCTGGCCCAATCTCTTCAACTGG
>JBFHTA010000170.1:0-8265 GCA_041590855.1 Pseudomonadales bacterium | reverse complement strand
CCCGGATCTTAACCCGGAAAGAATGCATCGACTCGTCGCTAGCCAACAAGACAACTTGGTTTTACCAGGTGAAAAGCAAAGCAATGCAGGCATCATCACCAACTGGGTATCTTTCTCTGCTACACAAAGAAAATACCTGAATAACAAGCTGCAATTGATAAAACATCTGAGTGAGCAGGATAAACTGAATCTCGATCTGATTTGGGACGGAGACAAAAAGAACGACAACGCCACGCTCACCATTTTCCGTCATTTCGACAGTTCTACTGTGGTCAAGGGCTTGGTAGGTCAGGAACCAAAGACCGCCTGGCTCATTGATTATCCATTGTTAGAGCGAATTCATTACTTACTGGTCGCAGAATACGACGTGTTCGGAAACATCGGACATCAGATGAATACCCGCTTGTATATGGACTTCTTGCGCATGGAAGGCGAAGGTAACTTCCTGTCATTATTGCCCGCCGAAGAGCGTAAGAAGTTATGGCGCTTTTGGTATCGTAACTCCCAACAAGAAGTGAAAGAGTTTGTGTTCGGTCCTCGTGTAAATTTCGATGTAAAAACCAACATTGAATTCAAAAGCGATTCACCAAAATCCGAATTACTGGATATGGCGAAAGCAAAGCTAGGCCCATTACAAACCAGCCCGCACAATCTAACCAATTCGGTATTGGATACTAAACTGGCTAAGTTACATAACCTCCCCGTCGGCGCACCAACCTTGATGCCAGAGATGGGAGTACTGTCTGTAGAAACCGAAAATAACGATCTAGGCTTATACAGCATCCTCAGAAACAGCGGCCACAGCAACATCGACAGTTTATTGTTCGAAGACAACAACCGCCTGCCAGAAGAAGACTATCTAACCGTTAATCGAGGCATTACCGGCAGCTATCCTGCCGCTTACTGGCATGTTAAAGAAGCAGATCTGGACCAATTTATTGCCGCTGTGTCAGCCTTACAAACAGAAGACGACTACGATCAGTTAATGGATGCCTTTGGCATTCGCCGAACGAATCCAGACTTCTGGGCCCACAGTGACCGAATCCATCAGCAATACATGAAAGACCAGCCCAAGACAGCCGGTTTGTTGGATTATAATCGGTTGGAGAATCGATAAGCGTATTGTGAAAGTGTTAGAACTTTAACCAAATGAGCCCGAGTATGATGCTCGGGCTCTTGGAAGTGAATGTTGCATTAGGCAGCTGTTATTAGCCCTTTCTTATCTGAAGCGATTGTAGCTGATTGCGCATTACGGCGTACCTCTTCAAAATCATACTCAGTCAATAATTGGCCATTTCTGAAAACCGGTTGCAGTAAATTGATTTTCTCGCCTAAATCCTGAGATCGAATGGTCTTAACCACACCATTTTCATCCTGAATAACCGCTAAACGGCCTTTTTTAGAACGCTTACCAGCATCGGTAATGGGGTCTTTATAGACATCTCGCCATAAACCACCCACCATGGCTGCCGAGGCTTTCATCGCAAACTTCATGGTGTCCCGGTTAACCTTCTGTAACAGCTCTCCGCCCATACCAAAGGCGACATTCTCCGCGCTTTGTTTACGAAGTTTCATTGCAGCCAGGATCGCTTCAATTGTTTGCAACGACACACCGTCACCTTGGATCACTCGAATATAGGATGGCAATACACGATATCCTTTATCGTTCACCTCATAACCAAAGTTATTCATTAAGCGCTCTACGGTTTCAGTCACAATGTTAATAGGGTCACCACTGTCAGGACGTACCACCAAGGTGCCACCACTGCGCTGAACCTTTTCTTTCAGCTCATCACCCCAGATGTTTTCAATTGCATTCCATAAGTCATAGGAATCACTCACGACTGCAACAACTTTACCCGGGCCACTAAACTGTTTCAGCATATTGGCATAGGCGTCGGCTTCGTTATCCCGGCCCCAGCTAGTAATGGTGCTGTGTTCTGCAGCGGGTATCGAGAAACCTGCCATCTCTGTATTGTAGTAGCGACGCGCGGCCAATACGCCACTTATGGTATCTGTGCCCATGAAGTTGACTAAGTGTGCAGCGCCACCAATCGCAGCCGCTTCTTCCGAGGTAGCACCTCGTGCACCAAAGTCGTGTAACTTAAAAGGAACGCTTTCTTGGTTATCTGCGGTCTCCTGCATATATTCTTCGATGATCTGGCGGCAACTCCAAGATACAGTCGCCACCGTAGTCGGATACCAGATCGCACGTAACAAGGCTGTTTCAACATAACTCGTTAACCAAGCGCAGTTTGGATCGGTGTTAATAACCTGAACTAATGCATTTTTAACCGGAACAACACTGCCTTCTGGCAAGGCTTCAATTTCTATCGGTAGATAGCCATTATAGGTATCTACAATGTATCGCCAGCCAGACTCATTAAATGGAACCCCGTGAGCTTCAAAAATGATTTTGGCTTCATCAATGTCTGCATCAGTAATTGGCGTCGTTAGGTATTCTTTGATAAACATTTGCAGGCCAAAGAACACAGCCTTTTTAAATTGCCCGCCTCGACTCTCAATATAACTGGATACGGCCGTAGTGTTTTCAGGATACTGTAAGTAGTGAGACGTTTTATATGAATCTACGTTTAAAATGATATTGCTTTTTTTCATGATGGAAATCCTCCAATCAATGGTTGAAAAGAGCCAGGTCTATCCCGACTCCGGTAACTTGCTGAACTGCTCTACATTCCTGTCATTTCTTGAATAATGAAGTAATGATCTTCAAATAAATTGCCCGGATTCAGTTCCGCCAAAGGCACCCAAAAGGCATGTTTTGCATCATCACTTCCTTTCACCTTTGGTAACTCTTTATTCGGCGACAATTCTATATAAAATGCATGAGTGATGGTTCTACCTCTGGCTGATCGATAAGGATCATCAAACACTTGTTGTGACCTAATAGACCCTTTAAGTACAGGCACTGGTACCTTCAACTTAGTTTCTTCCTTTAACTCTCTAAGACAGGCATCCACCAGCTTTTCTGAGGGATTCACAAACCCGCCTGGTAACGCTAACAGCCCCTTACCCGGTCTTGCTTTACGCTCCACCATTAACACATGACCGCTCTGAATCACCACTGCATCAACAGTCACAAAAGTTGGTGGATAAGGTGCAGCATTCCAAGCCTGTTGATACTTAAGAACAAAAGCTTGTTCGTCTTTAATATCAGAAAACGCCGATGTTTCTGAAAACTTCACAAGTTGCTGGCGAACATTCTCAGGCAACCACTGATCCAAGGCTTCATCAGAGTTTCGGGAACCAAAGATCAACTCTCTGACTGGTGTGGCACTAATGCCCTGATAGTTCTCAACATTCACAGCACCCCACTGTGGGAAAAGATTCAGATAATATGAACTTTGATCCTTGCTATGCCCAATCAAACCTACTTTGGCAGGTTTATGGGGAATCCCGTGATGTGCAGTGACTAAGCCATTTACCGTCGCCTGTACGTTCCGAACCCAAGACTCATCGTTGTAGACAATGTCCATCAAAGGCGCGATATGAATACGCAGATTTTCGTCGTTGGAAAGAGCTCCCCGAATCATGGTTTCTCTCTCAGAGATGGTCCAAGGATTACGTACCGATCTTGGCTGGTGAGCAGACCCACAAAGAATAATAAGCTGCTTTGCTTGCGCTAGTCCGGTTTTAATGACCTGTAGATGGCCATTATGGAAAGGCTGGAAACGCCCGATAAACACTAAAAAATCGAATTCTTGATTCATCTCAGCAAACCCCTTGCTGTTTTAGACATGAAATTGGTCTATCCAATTTCGTGTTGATTACTAACCAGTGAATCCCACCGTTGGTGTTAGCTTTTACATATAGTGGCTTACAGCCACTATTAAGTCAACACCAAAATCCAAAAAAACATATCGATACTTTGATTTGGTGGCTGTGACACACTAAGATCGCCTCATACACCGCATTTTTATCAAAATTCAAGAAAGGCCATCCTTCCATGACACAAGATAACTCAGAAATTGAGTACCTACAGAATTACAACGTTCATGATTATCAGGTGCCTCTGACGTCTGTGGATATGTCGATTTTCACGGTGAGAGAAGGAACCCTCCAGGTCTTACTGGTTAAACGTGCAGAGCATCCTGCTCTGGGTCAATGGGCTTTGCCTGGCGGCTTTATTGATATCGAAAACGATCCTACGTTGGACTATACCGCCAAACGTAAACTCAAAGAGAAAACAGGGGTTGATACCCCCTACTTAGAGCAAGTAGCCACCTTTGGCAGTGCCACCCGCGACCCGAGGCACTGGTCGGTGACAGTCGCTTACTTTGCGCTGATTAATTCATCCTCGATACAACTGAAAAAAAGCGTAAGCTCTGAAGAAGTGGTTTGGGTTCCGGTAAAAGAAGTCGTTAACAATTACTCACTGGCATTTGATCACCAACACATTTTGAACGCATGTTATCAGCGACTTCAGGGCAAAGTGCAGTACACATCACTCCCGATTCATTTAGTGCCCGACTCATTCACATTGACTGAGCTACAAGCCACCTTTGAAATAATTTTGGAGAAGAAGGTCGAGAAAAAATCGTTTCGCCGAAGAATCTTGGATGCAAATATCATCGAAGAAACGGGAGAAATGCGAGTCGGAAGCAGCAGACCCGCAAAACTTTATCGCTTAAAAAATGACTCTTCCAGTCATTACTTTACCCGGAACATAGAAGGTCCGAGGTAAATAATTAATGGCTACTAGCTCTGCACTGCCGGACGACGAAACCACTTCTCAATGTCCAGATTGATGATCACATTGCCCAACATAGTTAGCCCTAAGCCTACAAAACTGGTTATTTGCCATTGATAACTTTCAAACCAACTCGACAACAGCAAAGCCACCACCGGGAACATCACAGTTGCATAAGCAGCTTTGTTGGCACCTAATCGGGCCACAAGTGTTAAGTACGCTGTAAATCCAATAATGGAACCAAACACGCTGAGGTAGAAGAGTGCGCCTAAGTATTGAGGGCTGGTATCAATCACCAATGGCTGCCCCGTGATAACAAGAATACCAATCAAAATAATCGAACCATACGCCATTGCATAGGCATTCGTGGTTAGGGGTTTCACGCCTTTAAGACTGTGGCGCTTGGAAATCATATTTCCTAATGAAAAGAAATAGGTACCCAATGCAGCCAATAACAAACCTTTTAACGTATCAATCGAGATAGCTTTATCGGTAGTTTCCCCCTGAAGTTCAGGCAGAAATAGCAAGATCAGCCCTGTCGTTCCGATCACTCCGGCTAAAATCACTTTGGGAGGAATCGACTCCTTCCAGAACAGGCTGTTGTTCACAGCGTTATACAAAGTAGCAAGCGAAAACACCACAGCGACCAAACCACTGGTGATGTATTGAGTGGCGTTATAGAAACAAATGAAATTCAACGAGAATAAGCAGGCGCCTTGCAACACCATAAATTTGTGATCGCTAGCGTCTGTTTTCTGTAGCTTTCCGGTCAACCACATCCACGGCAATAACAAAAGTGCCGCTAATGCAAAGCGATAAAACACGGAAACGTTAACGGGCACTTCACCCAACTGGAAATAAATGGCCAGCCAGGTGCTGCCCCAGATTAATACGGTTAATGCGTATAAAGATGTTGTCATGGCATTCCCTCCCTTAGGAACCTCATCATGCCAAGACAAGTGAGAGGGATATTGCACGATCTTGCGGTTAATTGTCAGCGGAAAAGCCAACTCCAGATCGAAAGGAGTGGCCTGAGCGAATACATCCGAGCTAATAACATCTGAACCACCATCCGGATCAAACTTTAAACCGGCTGGTCATCTCGGTTAACTGATCCGCTAAATGAGCGACTTCCTGACTGGTTTCCATATTAGCGCGGGCACCTTCTGCGGCCGTACCCGACAGATCACTGATCTGATTTACATGACGATTGATCTCTTCCGTCACACTGACTTGTTCTTCTGCGGCGGTAGCAATTTGAATGTTCATAGTCAGGCATTGATTTACTCGTTCACGTAGTTCATTCAACAAGCTATCAATGGCCTCTGCATTCCCTACACTGCCTTCTGCCCGTTCGCGGCTGTTTTTCATTACGCTGACGGCCTCATTGGATCGCGCTTGTAAACCTTCAATAACCGCTTGAATTTCATTGGTGGAATCCTGAGTGCGTTGCGCCAACGTCCGAACTTCATCAGCTACAACGGCAAACCCACGGCCCTGTTCACCTGCCCGCGCGGCTTCAATAGCAGCATTTAACGCCAACAAGTTGGTTTGTTCAGCAATGCCTTTAATCACATCGAGAATAGAACCTACCGATTCACTTTCTTCTGCCAGTTTACGAACCACATTGGAAGCCGAATCAATTTCTTCCGACAAGTCAGTGATGGCCTGACGGTTTAACTGAACCACTCGCTGACTTTCTGTCACTTTGTCGTCAGCGTCTTGGGTAGCCGATTGAGCTTCCGACGCATTTCTTGCCACTTCTTGCACTGCTGAGCTCATTTGATTCAATGCCACCGCAATTTGTTCACTACCCTCACGTTGCTCGGCCGTTGCTTCACTGGTGGATTCCGCTTGGGATTTCAGTTGAACCGAGGTTTTGGTGAGATCTTCAGCGCGGTTAATAATCTGGGAAACCGTCTTGCGAATCGTTCCAACAAACTTGTTAAAACTATCGGCCATCTGGGCCACTTCATCATTGCCTTTGAAGTTGATGGTTTTCGTTAAGTCGCCACGCCCGGAGGATATGTCCTGCATACGATGTCCCACCACCTTGATGGGTTTAACCACAGAGATCAAACACACTGCCGTAGCCGCCACCGCAATCAAAAAACCCGCTACCAAAGCAATGGTAATCGAACGATAAACACCAAACTTGGTATCTGCCGCGCCTTCAGTTTCGTCAGCAACGACCTTATCCAAGGTGCTTTTCGCACTCTTGAGATAACCACTAAAATCAGTGGCTACTTTCAGGTAATCGGTTTTGGCCTGAACAAACGCCTTGTGATTACTTACTAACCGATCGAACTCCGCACGATGAGATTCCATTAAAGCATTTAAGACATCCACATAAGTCTTGCCTTGGTACTCACCGGATTTAATAGTATTTTCAAGATACTCAAGCTCACCCAGATACTCAGCCTCGCCTGTTAAATCGTCCCAGGCACCTTCCATCTTGTCGAGCATTTCATCAGGTGCATCCCCACCCAAATAGCGTTGCAGGTAAAAAAAGCGCTTGGCCAAAGCCGCTTTTGATTGGAAGAAATAGGTCTGCAACTCCCATTTATCATCCGCCGACACTTTCGGCAGAGAAAAAATCTGATTGTTATAGAACTGCAATAAATCCATGTAGGCTTCAAACTTGTTGAAACCGGAAAAGGCATCTTTGCGCGCCTGCACAAAACTGTTATGACGTGATAGCAAGATGTCCTGGCTGTTTGAGAACGAAGAAAAGCGTTGATCCAGGGCGTTAATCATTTCACCGGACACCAACTCAAACTGCTTCAATTTCGTTAACAATTCCTGAGCTTGAGTGGTTAAGCTGGCTAACTCGTTTTTTTTGGAGCTGCCTACGTCGTCGCGAGTTTCAATGATTTCAGTTACTAAAGAGGCTTGCTGTTGTAAGGTCGCAGATAAAGTGTTGGAGGTTTGTGCTAATGGCCAGGCCGTTTGAGACAGATAATCCACGTTGTTCCCGAGTTTAATGGCCCCTTTAAAACCAAAGCCCCCCGCGATCAACAACATGATCAAGACAGCCACAAAGCCGCCACCTATTTTTAACCCAACTGATAACTTCATACTGCGCCCTATTCTGCCGATTTATCCGCCAGACTGGCTGAATCATGTTAAAGCAGAATCATCTAAAACACCTCTACCTAACCATGACTTAGCCAACCCAACAGCACTTCAGTGATATACTACCCTTGGCCTAGCGAGGTCTGCCTTCTTTCCAGGCTTGTAATAACTTATCGTAAGCAACGGTAATACCTTGAGGCTTTTCATTGTCCAACTTGGCTTTTGGTGCTCCAGGCTGACTTAACCAGTAGTCGGCACCTTTTAAGTCTTTCTTCTTGGCAAGCTTAGGCGCACAGGTTTTTTGAGCCCCGGAGCGCTCTAACTTACGTAATACCTTATCCTGATCTTTGGCCAAGCTGTCCATCGCTTCTTGAGGGGTTTTCGCGCCGCTGGATGCATCCCCGATGATTTTCCACCATAAAGGAGCCAACTTAGGATAATCCGGGACGTTTACACCTGTGGGTGTCCAGGCTTCACGT
>JBFHTA010000169.1:0-8279 GCA_041590855.1 Pseudomonadales bacterium | reverse complement strand
ATGAATGACTGATTCCGTTGGCCAGAATATGGCTCTGAGCGTTAGGCCAGAGGTGATTTCTTCGGCTTGATAGAAGCCTTTATCTCCCCAGCCAAATTCAATGTTTGGGCTGCCTTCAAATCGCGTTTTCAATGCTGGAATGGCTTTATAGACATCCTTTGACGGAATGACAAAGCCGGTGTGCCAGCCATGACTCACAACGTAGATTTGATGTTGGCCTGTGGAGGAATACGCTTCTGAATGATCTACAGCCCAAGGCTGTGAAGAGCACCCGGTTACCAGAAATAGCAGGAGCACGGCTAGGAGTTTATGCATGTTAAATGTCATGGCTGCCTGCTACACATTTTATTACACGATGACATAATAGAAATAACGCGCCATCAGGGTTTTAATGATGATGGTGTTTACTTTGGTTGGTATTGATATCGAGTTTTGGAAACCTGTGTTTTGCATATTCTGTATGGCAAGAAACGCAAGATTCGGTCAGTTTTGAGTAGTAAAAGCCAACAAGCTCTGTGTTTTTCTTTTCGGCTACATGCTCAAGCATACCAGCATATTTATGAAACTTTGCATCCATTTTAATGAATGACTCAGGGAGCTTGGTCTTTAACTCTTGTTTCTGATCTTCCGTTATTTTTTGTTTAAGGATAAAGCTGTTTTTTGCTTTTTTTGCAATGTGCGCCACTTCATCCAGGTCACCTGATATGTAAGCGGGAAGTATAGATTGCATCCCTGTTTGTAACGCAATCATCTCTTTTTTAAGCAGTGCTCTAAGCTCTGGTGATAATGACTCAACGCTTGAGTCCGCTTGTACCACGGGTACGAATGCGATAAAAGACAACGCTATGGAAGCGACTGATAAACGAACTGTTTTCATTAATAACTCCTGTAGTTAAAAATCCCTGGTGTTTGGCTGAAAAGCTTCCTAGAGAAGAACTGGCTTTCAGTTAAAAGTTGATGGAAGCATAAACGACTGCTTTGAAGCTAAAAGTGGTTATCAGTTCCGTGAAAAGTTAAAGCGTTTCCGGTGGTCGTCAGCCATCAAATCAAAGCTGCGGGTCAGTGGTAACCCTTCCGTTGGGCTGTAAAGGTGGTATTTTAATCATTCCCAAGTTGTCTGTTTATACTCGGGGCTTCCGAACATAGTAAGCACTGTGTGGGTTAACGTTCGCTGCCTTTTTTATTCCGATACATTTCCGCATCGGCTTGTTCAATCATATCTTCGATAGACAAATCTGTATCATGAGGGAAATGAACTACTCCTGCACTAAACTCGATGTTATAAGGTTTTCCCGAGTGTTTATTGATTTCATTCATCTTATCTTTGAATCTGGACAAGACAATACCAACTTTTTCAGTATCCATGCCAGTGAGTAAGGTGACAAACTCGTCTCCTCCCCACCGACCAACCACATCACAATCACGAATGGTATCTAAGAGCACCTGGGCAAAGGTTTTTAAGGCAAAGTCCCCCTCATGATGCCCGTAATCGTCGTTTATGGGTTTGAATTTGTTTAAATCAAACAGCACCATGGTTATTGGTATCTGTTTTCTGCCACATACTTTAAAGGTATGATCAGCTAAAGACAGAAAGCCTCTACGATTCGATATTAAGGTCAGCTCATCTAACGTGGCCATTTGAATTGACTTAATCTCTTGCTCAATCATGGCTCCCAAGTCTTGAAGTAACTGTTGATCCTCTTCATTCATCTCTCTGGGTTTTGGATCAATCAAACACAGGGTTCCAATATTGACGCCTTGTCTTAATTTAAGAGGATAACCCGCATAAAAGCGAATATTAGGGGCACTGGTTACCAGCGGGTTATCATGAAACCGCTCATCTTCCTTGGCATTGGGAATAATGAATAATTGATCTTCATTGATGGCATGCCCACAGAATGAGATCTCTCTAGATGTTTCAGAGGCATCTAATCCCTGTTTTGACTTGAACCATTGACGATTTTCATCGACCAAACTCACCAATGAAATAGAGACCCCGAATAAGCGTTTAGCCATTCGAGTAACACGATCAAAGCGTTCTTCATGGGAGGTATCTAAAATCTCTAACGTTCTGAGCGCATGAAGTCTCTCAGCTTCGTTGTCTGGAACTTTGGGCTTTTGCATCTTCTCTCCTAAATAGGATGATGTAGCAAACATACAACATCGAAGGTTCTTTAAGTATTTGTGGTTGAGCTTGCGATTTAAATGGTGGTCTAAGTATAGCCAGTTTTGTTCGTGTCAGGTTGTTTTTTGATCCGTCCAACGCATAGTAAACAAGTGACCCTCGCTGCTGTTCGATGTCAATGTATGTCAGGGATGCCTTAAAAAGACAAAATAGTATGCTGTATGTTTTAATGCCCAAGTTATTTGAATTCCATCTATATCAAGTGATGCTTTTACAGCTTCATATCTTTAAGAAGAGATCCACCATTGAAGACAACCATCAAAACATCCCATTCTGAAATCATCTTCAACATTGAAGTTGATGACCTTAATTCTTTCGAACGTTTAAATGCCTTGGCTGATGTGTATCTCGATTTGACTCATCAGATTGATGAGAATCTCTCTAAACACAATGTGAAAGTTGAATACGGCACGTTGACGTATTCCATTGATGTCATTACTCCTGAAGGATTAGTGGGTGAGGAAACGATCTTCTCGAAGTTTGTTGGTAACTCAACCTTGGAAGCTAAAGCGGTTAATTTTATCAGCAACGTAAATATGTGGTGTCGGGCGAACGAAGCCAATCTTTGGCAGGATGACGAGAACCCTCTGGCAGAGAGTGCCGCTTATGTTTTGTGTTTGCAGGATCTCAAATACATCCCTTTATACATCGAGTTATTACTGCAGAACGATTTGGATCATGAGGTGTACCAGAATGATCACATCGCAGCGTTGATTGAAAAACATGGTATCTGTAGAAACATTGTCACTCTGCTAGCTCATCGAGTCGGTGGCGCCTGTGGTCAGTGGGGAATGGATCAAGTCGGCCAATATAAGGAACAGTTGCTTGAATATTTTGAAGAACATCCAGAACATCGCTCCTTGTTTTTGGCGACAGGTGTTAAATCCGTGTTTGATCAATACATGGGATACCAGTTGTGGTTTGAGCCCATTCGCGTTTTGGCAAACGTCATTCAGGATGAGAAAGAGCGGGCTGACTGGCTAAATGATCAACAGGAACACGCGGAAGTTTATTTCGGTAGCATTGATTTTGATTGATAGAGGTTAGGAATCTCCGGGTTAAGGGAACGTTCGATACGTTCCCTTGTTGATAGATGAGGTTTTCTAGTTGTTCACGATCTAGCTGTTCTTAACTAATTATTCTTTATCATCGCAATAATACGCTGCGCCGCTTCTTTTGCTGATGCCGGGTTCTGACCCGTCACTAAGCGGCCATCAACCACGACGTTTTCTGCCCAAGCCTTACCGGGAACATGAATCGCGCCGCGCTCAACCAGCTTATCTTGTAACAGAAAAGGAACGATCTCGGTTGTACCCAGCGACGCTTCTTCTTCATTCGTGAATGCAGAGACGCGTTTGCCTTTCACTAACAACTCCCCATTGGATAGCTTCAAATTTACCAGCGCTGCGTTACCATGACATACCGCAGACACGATGCCCTGGTTATCGTAGATGGCAGCAGAAATACGGCTGATGTCTGGATTGTTCGGGAAATCCCACATCGGCCCGGAACCGCCCGCGAACATAATGGCGCGATAGTCTTCAGGGTTAACTTCTGCCAGTGGAATACTACGGATGACCTTCGCCATAAGCACTGCATCGTTTAAGAACACCTCGTGGTATTCATCTTCTTCCTTAAAGGCTTTGCTATCGACGGGCGCCATTCCACCATTGATGCTGGCGACATCCACTGTGTAACCGGCTTCCGTAAACTCATAATATGGGTGGGTCAGTTCAGGCAACCAAAAGCCTGTTTTCTTGCCTGTGTTCCCCAGCTCGGTATGGCTGGTCAGTACGATAAGAATCTTATCTGTGTTGCTGGCAGTGTTCTTCGCATGGGTTAACTGAGTGGTAAGCAAGGCTACAAATAGCACTGCAATCGTCATAATGTTCTTCATGGTTTGCTCCCTTTATTAAGAAAATAGGTCTGGGTAATCCAGATCGATGTTGGGAGAAACTCTAACTTGTTTCTTATTTGGTGATAATCTGGTTGATGGGAATAATATTGTTGAGAAAAACTCATTAATTGGTGGTGGCATAAGAGAGAGTGGAGTCCGTTGAGTCAGACACAAGCGAAGAAAACGATTTGTATTGAATTCCCAACTCCTCCCATGCAACGAAACGCTACAAAAAATGGTTTACGGAAAGCGCTATTTGGCTTGTAGACTAACGCTTAGCATCTGTAACTGTATGAAATAACTGATATTAATTGCATGGATACGCATGATGATCGTTGAAAATCAGTCTCATAAGGCCATTTTTTACGGCGAAGCTGTAAGCATTCCCGAACAAAACCCAAAACTGGCAGACATGTGGTTTGTCCAAAGTGAGGAGAAGCCTGACCAAAGCTTTCTTCAATCGTTGGAAGCGGAATCAAATATAAAGCTTCCTCAGCTCTTTCTAGAATTCATTAGCCAATGTGGCGGGTTTTACGCAGACATCAACCACAGCTATCCCTGCGCGTTTGACGATATGACGAAGTCCCTGAAACTCAGTTTCAACGTTGTCGATGATGGTCAATCAAGGTCTGTGATTTTCTCACTATTCGAAGGGTTCGATTTGCCTGGAAGCGGAGGCTATCACCACGAGGCTGATATTCTTAAAAGGTGCTTTGGTTTGGGCGATTATGAAGACACGCTTAATGGCCGCGACTGGACAAAGCTCATCCCGTTCGCAAGCGACAATGGCGATGTGTTGTGCCTGGACTTCAGCGCAGAGGGTGAGCCTGAGATTGTTTATATAACCTATGACGGTGTTGGTGTTTACTTTGCGTTCAGCAGCTTCGAACAGCTGTTGTTGGCCTTGGATTTCTAGCCCTACCTTCGGAGGGCTCTTGGGTAACCTTCTCAGATCACGTCAAACTCTTCATCAAAATCATACCTAGGGTCAGAGATTCTGATCTTAAAATCCTTCGACAGGTTGTAGCCTTTGATTGCCGACATAACCGGCTCTGACTTCACCACGCTGGAGAAATGACGGAACATTTCTTCTCTGGTGATTGCGCCTTCTGAATTTTCATCCCAGTTATCCCAATACTCAAAGTCCTCCCAATATTCAGCAAAAAGTTCTTCCAGAGCGTGGCCCTCATGTCCATCGAACATGTTATTAAATTCATTGAATTTCCAGTCCGGGGTGTAGTATTCGCTGTTTTCTTGGGCTTTTTCTTCCCAATGATCTTCCCCCACGACCAAGTAGCTGATGATGAGCTGTCCGTGATCCCAAGGCCAGGGGAAGAAATCGAGATCAAGGATTCGAATCTCATATTCAGCGAAGAAAGACTGTTGCTTGGCTAGATAATCCGCAAGTTCCGTTTGCAATGATGACTTAAATTGCTCAACGTTCTTCATGTAATGTCCTTATCCATTAAATACTGCTTTCAGATAAAAGAAGCATGGTGTTTCAAATATTGGTTTGGGGATGTTGGCGGTTGGTAAGAGGTAGAGCTTTGTTCTCATCAATTTCGGATTATCCTGAACCGCCCAGCGAATTCTTGCAGTATAATAACCCACCCGCCCACTCAAAGTGCAATCAGGCTAGTCGCCATTATCCACTCCGTGGTCAGTCATTTATTGTTATTAATTCACCGCTCAAAGGACGTTTTGTGTCTCAGTATCCTGTTCGTATCAACAAATTCATCAGTGCAACCGGATATTGCCCGCGCAAAGAGGCCGATCGGCTAATTAAGGCAAAACAGGTCTTTCACAACGGTGAGGATTGTCGACTCGGAACCTTGGTAGAAGCGGGGGATGTGGTTATCGTTCAAGATCAGGTCTTGGATCACAAAGACTACACTGATCGTCAGCACGTCTATCTGGCCTATCACAAGCCGGTTGGTGTTACTTGCACTGCTGCACCCACCGTTAAAAACAACATCGTTGATGCCATCACTCATGAACAACGCATCTTTCCGATTGGCCGTCTTGATAAAGCCTCTGAAGGCTTACTCTTGATGACCAGTGATGGCGACATAGTGAATAAGATTCTTCGGGCAGAGAACGCCCACGACAAAGAATATCTGGTAGATGTGGATAAACCCATTACCGAGGGCTTCCTTGAGCAAATGGCCTCCGGTGTTGAGATTTTGGACACCATCACTAAACCTTGCGAAATCAGCTTAGTTACCCCTCAACAGTTTCGGATCATTCTTCATCAAGGATTAAACCGCCAGATTCGACGAATGAGTTCTGCATTAGGGTATAAAGTACAACGGCTGCAGCGTTTACGAATCATGAATATTGAGATTTCTGATCTGCCTGCCGGAGAATGGCGAGCGCTTTCAGAGGAAGAGCTCACCAAACTGAAAGCGACCACTCAAAACTCGATTAACTGCAATAAGTTGGTTTAATCCAAGTTAGCCAAGCGTCTGGCTCTTGCTCGAATGTCTGCCGCATGCGTTAACCCTTTTTGAAATCTGGCTTCAGCGACTGTGACTTCCGTTTCATCGCCCTTTGCCAGCAATATCGCTTGAGATAAGGCTTTGTAGAGTGCGCCTATGTGGTTTGTGTAGGCAGTTTCAATGGCTTGTTCTGTGTTCATACGTTTTCCTTAACTTTATGACTTGCTTGATTATTTGTTTGCGGGTTGATGAAACTCGATGACGTTGTCATCAGGGTCTCGAATAAAGAAAAACCGAGCGCCTTCGTACTCAACCTCACCGGTAACCTTAATCCCCAATCCTTTTACGAACGTTATGGCTGATTGGTAATCCGATATCTCCAACGCAACATGAGTGTAGCCGGTATGTTTTTGAGGTACGTCCATGAGAACATTGCTAGCGCACTTGGCGTCTGCATTGAGAATAAAATTGATATTAATGCCTGAAGGGTGTTCCATAATGGCCACTGGTTCTGGGCCAACGGGGCCTGCGAGAAAGATAAATCCTAGCTTTTCGTAAAACGCTCTCGAAACGTCTAGCGCTTTTACTCGCAGCCCCAAGTGATTAATTCTTGTTATTTGTTCCATGTGTTAGCTTCCCTGTTTTTTAGACAATGGTCTTAGTTTCTCGATGGCGTTCGTACTGCTCCGGAATTACGAACCATTTCATTAGCATACACGGGCTGGCCGTTGTATTCCGTGAGAAACTGATCAGATACTTTAAATCCGTATGCCTCATAAAGCGCTTTAGCTGGCGCATTTGATTCAGCGACAAACAGATTGGCATTACCGTTAATCTGTGACAAGAGAAATTCTAACATCTGCTTTCCGATGCCTTGCCCTCTGGCGCTAGGGCAGACAAACAGTGCTCGAATCTCTGACTCAAATACCGCGCCGTACCCAAGAATCTCCCCATCATCAAAGACGTAAATCGTTGACTCCTTCAGTGCAGACAATCTCTTTTCATCATCTTCGAGAGGCAGAAAGTGGAACGTCTGTTTCTCAAAGCGAAGCTCATCCAACTTGGAACGGGAATAAATCTCTAAGATTCTGGGGTAGTCTTCTGCGCTGAAAGCTCGAATCTTCATGGGGGCAACGTCCTTGTGTTGGTGGGGTAGTGAAGAGAAAGGGTAGTGAGATCGCATCCGCTTGCTTGACTTAGAATGGCTCTTGTACCATGTTTGGGTATTAAATGGTATGTATGAGGTGGGCAAAATGCCGAAGAATACAAGCATTACTCTAGGTGACCACTTTGATTCTTTTATTGCACAACAAATTGATAATGGCCGTTATGCCTCCGCTAGTGAAGTTGTTCGGGCTGGTTTGCGCTTGCTTGAAGATAATGAACAGAAGCTAGCGACTTTACGCCACTTACTGGATGAAGGTGAGAAAAGCGGAACCGCTGAGTACAGCTACGATAGCCTAATGCAAGAATTAGATGATGAGCTTGGCTGACAGGACATTTATTTTCTATTCACTCTGCCCCCTTTGGTTTTCAACTTAAAAATCACCAACTTCAGCAGGAAAATCTAAATCTTCCTCTTTGTAGACCTTGAACATCAATTTATTCATGTTCTTAGCCTCGCCAACATCTTTATGCAATATATCTTGAAGAATATCACTGTATTCAACATAAGGCACAACGCCCTCACATACAGTAATTTCATCCACTAGCTCTTGGTCACCGTATTTCAAGGACAACAAATACGACCCCTTCTTTT
>JBFHTA010000168.1:0-8462 GCA_041590855.1 Pseudomonadales bacterium | reverse complement strand
GATTGTATTTCAATCACTTCGAGAGTTGAGGAGCCCGGGTTTTCCAGGCAGTGAATCGAGCCGACCGGGATGAAGGTAGACTCATTTTTATTGACTGTATAGGTCGTGTTTTCGAGTGTTACCAGTGCCGTACCAGAGACAACAACCCAGTGTTCGGCACGGTGTTGATGTCGTTGTAAGCTGATGCGTTGTTTGGGGTTTACGGTAATGCGCTTTACCTGATAGCCATGGCCAAGGTCTACGATGTCGTATTTGCCCCAGGGGCGAGAGACTTCGCTGTGTGCCAACAGCTCAGTTCGTTGAGCATCTTCTAATTGTTCAATCAATGCTTTGATTTGCTGGGTATAGGCCTTGTCGGTAATCAATACGGCGTCGCTGGTTTCTACAACGATCAGGTCTTTAACGCCAATGGCGGTGACAAGTCGATGGTGCGCGTGGATCAGGGAATTTTGAGTTTGCTGAACAGTTACGTCTCCGTAGAGAGCGTTCCCGTCTTTGTTCTTTTCACTGGCTTGCCAGAGTTCATGCCAGTCACCTATGTCGCTCCAGTTTGCATTAAGTTGAACAACTGCGCTTTGTAAGTTGTTACCAGGATCGGAAGAGGGTTCCATCACGGCGTAATCGATGGAGATATTCGGGCTGCTCTGAAATGCGTGCTTGCCCAACCGAATGAAATCCAAGTCGTGTTGTGCTTCTTGGTATGCGCTTGTGCAGGCGGCCAGGATGTTTGGGGCCAGCTCTTTAAGTGCGCTTAAATAGGCGTTGGCTTTAAATACAAAAATACCGCAATTCCAAAGAAAGTTGCCTTGTTCAATATAAGATTCTGCGGTGGCTTTATCGGGCTTTTCAACAAAGCGATTTACGTTAAAGGCTGAGTCTTTAATCATGTCGCCCAGTTCAATGTAGCCATAGCCTGTGTGTGCTCTAGTGGCCTGAGCACCTAAGCACACCAGGCTGCCATTTTGAGCAATGTCTACGGCTAATTGAATGGATTGAGTAAATGTACTGCCGGATTCAATGTGGTGGTCGGCAGGCATTATCAATAAGGTTGGGTCATCACTTAATGTCAGGGCATGAAGTGCGGTAACTGTAATCGCTGGTGCTGTGTTACGGCCTTCGGGTTCAAGAAGTATACCTTGATGTTTTACCTTCGCTTCACGAAGTTGTTCTGCAGTAGTAAACCTATGATCTTCGTGGCAGATCACAATAGGTGCTTGCTGTGTCAATTCAGCAGCTCTGGCCAGCGTGGTTTGGAGTAGGGAGTGTTCAGAGAGTAACCGCTGAAATTGTTTTGGATGGCTTTTGCGCGAGAGCGGCCATAAGCGCGTACCTGATCCACCAGCCAGTACCACAGGAATCAGATCAGACATAACAACCTCTGTGTGAGTATGCGTTTTCAGTGGAAGCGTATGGTATCAGGAAATGATTTTGGACCGAAGGTTAAGAATCAGCAATCAATGTCTTAATTTTATTGGGCAGGAGAAAACCCATGGGTTGTTCTTTAGTTTTGCCTTAATAATACAATGAATAAATACCTGGCAGTGACAAACCTTAATGGTGTCAGTAGAGTAGGTTTTTTGTATGAATCTATATGGAAGGTTTTGTGAGTAAGCGAGTTTTTTCTACGCGCCTATTGTCTGGGTATCTGGCCGGGAGCTTGATGAGTGGCCTGTTGGCATTTTCGGTTTTGAGTTCACCCGTTCAGGCACGCGATTACCAGTTTTTGGATGCTGAGCTTCATTATTTTGATCCACAACAGCGCACAGATGGCATGCCCCGCTTAATTGAGAAGATGGCGGAAGCCAAGATTGATAAGGCGTTAATTACCGGGTTTTCTGTGACCAAGAAATGGGCGGCGTATGAGCCCAAGCGACCTCGTTACTATTCGGGTGACGATGCGCCTGTCTATTGGTATTCGGCCACTGATATGTTGGTTTATGATGCGGTCAAATCCTTGCCGGAGGCCGATCAACAGCGCTTTTATCCGTTCATGACGGGGTTTAACCCTACGGATTTAAATGCCGTTGAACACATCGAACGTTTATTGGCGCGTGACCCGGGCTTTTGGCAGGGGATCGGTGAGGTCTTTACCCGACATGACGAGCTGACCTCGTTAACGGAAGGGGAGACGCCGTTAGCAAATCACCCCGCTTTATTAAGAGTCTATCAGTTGGCTGCGAAACACGGTTTGCCTGTGTTGTTGCACAGTAATCTGACGTCTATTCGTGAACGCGAGTTTATCTATCTGGATGAGCTGAAAGAGGCTTTGGATTCCAGCCCTGACACCACATTCATTTGGGCGCATGCCGGGATCAGTGCTGCGATTGATCGTCGTCAGAAGGGGGTGGAAGGCATTCCAAGCGTGGTGGATGACCTTTTGGATGACTACGATAATCTGAACGTGCTTTTGTCGTGGACCTTGGTGAAATATCTCTATGACGATCAGGGCAACCCCAAAAAGGTGTGGCTTGATCTAGTAAAAGGCTATCCGGATCGCTTTGTAATCGGTTCCGATGTAGTCGGAGCCTTTGGTGGCCTTTCGACCTATATGGATCAGTTCCGTCCTTTCCTGGATGCTTTGCCTGAAGAAGTTGCACATCAGGTGGCGTCCACCAATCTGTTGCAGTGGGTACCGCGACACGCTGAAAAGTAATCTGCTAAGGCGTTTGTGATTTAGAACAGATCCATCATTCGATGATACAGCATCCCCATGGCCAACATGGGGGAGCGGAATTTCCGGCCACCCGGAAAACGCATGTGTTTTACCTTCTCAAATACATCAATACGATTGGACTCTTGATGAATACTCTCTGCGATTAATTTGGCTGCCATGTGCGTTGCGTTTACACCGTGGCCGGAGTAAGCCTGAGCGTAATAAATGTTCGGTGCCAGTCGGCCAATTTGTGGTAATCGGTTTGCGCCGATACCGATCATGCCACCCCATTCATACTCAATATTGATACCTTCGAGGTACGGAAACACCTTGGTGATGTGCGGACCAAGTTTGGCTTTTATGGATTTTGGATCGCGGCCGGAATAGGTGCAAAGCCCACCGAACAGTAGTCGTTTGTCAGCGCTGAGTCGGTAATAGTCCAAATCCACTCGCTGATCGCACACGGCCATGTCTTGTGGTAGAACTTTACGCCATAACTCTTCGGATAAGGGCTCTGTGGCCAGAATATAACTACCTGCTGGTAATACTTGAGCCTCCAACGTGTTGTCCAGACCCGCCACATAGGCATTGCCACAAATAACCAGGGTTTGCGCTGTGACTTGACCTTGTTCGGTTTTGATTACATTGGGTTGTCCGGTCAGGGCGTCGCTCTTAATGATTTCTACAACCGGCGACTGTTCGAAAATTTGTACACCAAGCTTTAACGCGGCGGCGGCTTCGCCGGTGACTAAATTTAATGGATGAAGATGGCCGCTGCCCATGTCGATTAATCCGCCAATGTAGTTGTCGGAACCGACCACTTGGTGCATGTCTTCTCGGGATAACAGTCGGGTGTCGTAAGGGTAATTAATGCTATCAAGCCAGGCTTTGTCTTCTTCAAAATCTTTCAGGTGTGCCGGTTTGTTGGCCAGGTCGCAGTAGCCCATCTTCAAGTCGCACTGAATGTCGTATTTTTTAACGCGATCCTTCACAATCTCTACGGCTTCAAACCCCATTTGATTGATGGCGTCTATGCCTTCCTGGCCTATGCTGTTGCGGAATTGTTCCAGGCCATGTCCGATTCCCCGAATTAATTGCCCGCCGTTTCTTCCGGACGCGCCCCAGCCAATGCGGTAGGCTTCTAGCAAGGCTACTGAATATCCCCGCTCAGCCAGCTCCAATGCGGTATTTACGCCACTAAAACCTCCGCCGACGATACACACATCTACCTGAACATGTTCCGAAAGACGAGGGTACTTTGCAGGGTAATGAGCCGTTGCAGCATAGTAGGAATTCGGATGTTCTGTGCTATGGGTTTTGGGGTTAAGCATGGCTGGGCCTAATCGTACTTATGGAATGTCTTAACTCTAAATATGTTCTATATATTAATCAATCTGTTTCTAATATTTTACAATTCGGTACATCAAAGCTAGTCTATGAAAAGAATACTCACCTGTTTGAAGCAGTGAGTTAGGGGGCTTTCAGTGAGACTGATCAAGATATCTTACAAACTGTTTGGTATATTGATTACTCGTCGGAAGCAAGCTGGTATACTTCGCGGCTGAATCGTATCAAACGCAATTAAGTACAAGCGAGGAACACACCATTGGATGTCGGTAACCGTTTAAGAGAAATTCGTTCACAAGCTGGATTATCTCAGCGTGAGTTGGCCAAGCGCGCCGGAGTGACAAACTCCACCATTTCGATGATCGAAAAGAACAGCGTCAGCCCAAGTGTGAGTTCTCTTAAGAAGGTGCTTTCGGGCATACCTATTTCATTGTTGGAATTCTTCGATTCCGAAGAGGCCTCAAAAACAGACATACCTGTTGTCTATAAAGCCGATGAGTTTCTGGATTCTTCGGTGGATCAAATCGATTGGAAGTTGATTGGTAAAGGCTTTCCCAATCGTGCCATGACTATGTTAGTCGAGCGCTTTCCGCCCGGTGCAGATACCGGAGAAGACCCTTACACCCACGAAGGGGAAGAAGCGGGGTATGTGATCAGCGGTAAAATCGAATTAACCGTGGATGGCGACGTCTATGTGCTGGAAGCAGGCCAGGGTTATTATTTTGAATCGACTCGTCAGCACCGTTTCCGTAATCCCTTTGATGAAGAGTGCCGTTTGGTGTCGGCCACCACGCCCGCGAATTTTTAACTGTCTTATCATATATAATTCTGACAAAGTGTAACTCGATAGTCTGGAATTCACAGATACTGTTGTATTCAAGTAAGGCTAGCTTTAAAGTGTACGCAAATTACGTACACTTTCTGGATGGAATGTATATTTGTCGAATCAACCATCTTTGAAAAGCATCGGATTCATTATCTTTCTGATGATGACTATAGGCTATTCCAAGCGGAATTAATGACCAATCCCCGAGCTGGCGATGTCATCCAGGGTACTGGAGGCCTACGGAAAGTACGAATTGCGAGTAAAGGTAAGGGTAAGCGAGGTGGAGCAAGGGTTATTTACTATTACTTAGATAGTTATCACCGTTTCTACCTTTTAACCATTTATGCCAAGAATGAAATGTCAGATCTAACCACGGATCAGAAGCGTCAACTTAAAGCATTTATGGAGGTATGGTGTAATGAGCAATCGTGATTTGTTTAAAGAATTAAACTCGGCTTTAGCAGAGGCAAAAGAACATTCAGAAGGCAAAAAAACTCTGAGAACTCAGAAGATCAGTGATTCCAGTGATCTTGTTATAACACCTGATGAGATTGTCAGTATCCGAGAAATGTTCAATATGTCACGTGGGGTCTTTGCTAGTTTGTTGCATACTTCTGTCAGAACTCTTGAAAATTGGGAACAAGGACGGAGTGCTCCAAATGGACAGGCCATTACCTTGTTAAAGTTGGTGCAGCGCTATCCTGAGACTCTCAACCATATAGCCGAGCTCTAATTATTATCCTCTGATCTTCATTCTTAAACTTAACTAATTGATTTTCTTCCTTGGGCGGCAACCTCTTGCCTGATTGGTTAAGTTTTCTCGCTGGCTTGCTCTCTTAAATTTATCTAGTGATCTAAAAATACAAGACTTTTTGGTTTGTGGTGTTCTGGTTGCATTGTTTCTTTCAGCGGCAAACTTTTCGGAGAAGGGGCATTCCGAAGATTTGCCTATGGGGAAGAAACTAAGTAATTAATTTAACGAGGTTGCCATGCAGATTCAAAATGGAATGCAGACGTCTGTGATTGCATCTGTCGGATCGGGTACGACCGACAAACAACAAGGGCTTAATGGAAACAGCCAGAACGATATGGCTTCGAACGTTTCGGATGACACGCTGAGCTTATCAAAACAAGCGACTACTAACGATTCAGCACAGGCTCGGGCCATTGCCAAATATGAAATGATGCTTCTTGAAGGACGGGCTTATTCAACGGTGGTTGCACCACAACCAGAACAGGAAACGGAAGCTACTACGCTTGACGGTCTTCCACCGATAAAGCTCTTTAACGCGGATGATGTTGCAGCGTATGAAGAATCTCTGTCGGTTGCTTTTGCAAAGGCCGGGGTGGATACCTCACAAGAAATTGATCTGGCCATTGATTATCAAGGCAATGTCTATGTGAAGAACGATCACCCCGATAAAGACAAAATCGAAGCGGTGTTTAAAGAACAGCCAGAGCTTCAACAGGGCTTGATTCAAGCCCAGAATTTTTATCTGTTCAACGAGTTGTATCAACTTACTCAACAGTGGGCACAAAAGGTCGACAGCGGTATGAGTGAAGCGGCTGCAGGCCAATGGTTGTTGAGTGCGTCGAAGCAAGCTCAAGCGGTGTCTTCCAATGGCATTACGTTTAAAGAGGGGGGAATGGTGAACCCGTTTGAACGCAGTCACACCAATTCCGTGGCGATGCAGGCATACGCAGGCTGAGTTTAGTCTGCGACCTGATCCTCTTTGCCTTCGGCCAATAAACACAGCAGGTTGGTCGCGATGGTGGCGGCCGCCAATGCAGTGATTTCGGCGTGGTCGTAGGGGGGAGCCACTTCAACGACATCACAACCGACAAGATTTAAGCCGGTTAGCCCATAGAGCAATTTGATGGCGGTGGCCGTATCAAAACCGCCACAGACGGGCGTGCCCGTACCAGGGGCAACGCTGGGGTCGAGGAAATCAATATCAAAGGTGATGTAGCAGGGGTGATCTCCGACGATTTTCTTAACGCGGGCAATGGCTTCGTCGGTGCCATATTTATGCAGCCACAAGGCATCAAATACATGGTAGCCGTGGGTTTGCATGTTTTGGGTTCGAATGCCCATTTGAACCGAGTGAGACGGGCTGACAATGCCTTCTTTGGCAGCATGATAAAACATAGTGCCGTGGTCGATACGTCCTTTCTCATCGGCCCAAGTATCGGTATGGGCATCAAAGTGGATCAAGGAAATTGGGCCATGTTTTTTATGAAGTGCCTTGAGGATAGGGTAGGCGACAAAATGGTCGCCGCCTAAACTCAGTGGAATCACATTGTGATCTATCAAGCGGCCAATGAAGCGTTCGATATCGACGGCAACGTCTTCCGGTCGACCAGGATCAAACACGCAGTCACCGTAGTCGATGACATGGAGCCGATTGAAGGGATCAAAGGTCCATGGCCAGGGGCGCGCCCAGGATAACTGGGTGGAAGCGGCCCGAACCGCCCGTGGGCCAAAACGTGCGCCGGGGCGGTTTGAAGTGGCCAGATCGTATGGAATACCCACCACTGCGACATCCACCCCGGTAAGATCCCGAGTGTATTTTCTGCGCATGAAACTGGTGGCACCGGAATACATCGCCTCAATGATCGTTCCATAGGGTGACTCACGGGTAAAGGCTAAATCACCGTTACTGTATTGATCAAAATCGGAACTCATATTTCACCTACTGCTATCAAGCTATTGCGCGAGCCTTAAAGGGTCATGGACTGCTTCATTCGATCATTAATCCGTTTGGTCGCAAACCAAGTCGCTAACGAGACAATGATCACCGCCAGAATAATCAGCGTTGCCAGTGCATTGATTTTAGGCGTGACCCCTAATCGTACCGAGCTGAACACTTCAATTGGCAAGGTGGTGGCTCCTGGGCCTGTCACAAAACTGGCAATCACCACATCATCCAGAGATAAGGTGAACGAAAGTAGCCAGGCAGATAAAATTGCAGGGAAGATGATGGGGATGGTGATCTTTACAAAGGCCTCCAGAGGGCTTGCCCCTAAGTCCAATGCTGCCTCTTCAATACTTCGATCCATTTCCATCAAGCGGGAGCTGATCACCACAGTAGAGTAGGCTAGGCAGAAGGTGGTATGTGCAATCCAGATGGTCAACATACCGCGCTCTGCGGGCCAACCGATCTGTTGGCCCATAGCGACAAATAGCAGCAGCATCGACAAGCCGATGATCACATCCGGCATCACCAGAGGTGCCGTGATCGACCCAGTGAACATGGTTCGGGTTTTGAACTTCTTAATCCGAACCATCACGATGGAAGCGAAGATGGCCAAGGCCACCGCTGCTGTGGCCGAGTAAAAGGCGATTTGAACAGACCGCCAGACAGCCGTCATGATTTGTTGGTCGTCGAACAATTCAAAGTACCACTTGGTGGAAAAGCCCGCCCACACCGTCACTAATCGGCTTTCATTGAAGGAATAGACCACCAACACCAGCATCGGGAGGTATAAGAAAACAATGCCTGCCCAGAACATAAATTTTGTAAAACTAAAGTTCGTGAAACTAAAAGTCGTAAATCCAGAGGACTTATTAAAAGAGATTCGTTTTTGAGGTGTAGTCATTGGCCGACCTCCTTATTCTGGTATCGGTGGAATAAG
>JBFHTA010000167.1:0-8596 GCA_041590855.1 Pseudomonadales bacterium | reverse complement strand
CACCAGTATCACTCGCCTGGGATTGGGGGCATTAACGATGGAGCCAGCCAACCCGATTGATGATCAGGTGTTGATTTTTTCTTCTGCAATTCACGGCAACGAAACGGCACCGATTGAAGTCTGCAATCAATTGGTTAACGACATCTTTTTCGGAAAAATCAAACTGCAACGGCCGGTACTCTTCATTCTCGGCAATCCACCGGCCATGCGTATTGCAGAACGCTTTGTGGATGAAAACCTGAACCGTCTGTTTCTGGGTAAACATTCAGCAGAGGGCAAGGCCCCAAACCTGGAAACGGAACGGGCTAAGTTACTTGAACATTGGGTGGATGAGTTTCTGAACAACCACAGTGCATCGGCCAACATCATTCATTACGATCTGCACACCGCCATTCGGGGCTCACACCGCGAAAAATTTGCACTCTATCCATACGTACCTGACAGACAGCCACCTAAACAGCAACTGGCTTTCATGTGCGCAGCTGATGTTCATACTATTTTGCTGCAGGCCACTCCGGCTGGCACTTTTTCGGCACTGACCTCAGTAAAATACGGCGCTGAAAGTTTCACCATCGAATTAGGCAGTGTGAAGCCGTTTGGCCAAAACGACCTGTCTCGTTATCAAGGCATTCATTCGCTTTTAACGTTATTGCTGGAGGGCCGTGAATCCCTGATTGAAGAAGCTCAGGCCGACTCGGTAGACCTGTTCGAGGTTTGCCATGAAATCATCAACACTGGCGACCAATTCGAGTTAAACATCGAAGAAGACGTCTGGAATTTCAGCCCGTTCGAAACCGGTCACCTGATCTGGAAAGACGATCAACAAGAGTATCGGGTTGGTGAACACACCCAATACATCGTCTTCCCGAACAGCAAGGTTCCCAAGGGACAACGAGCCGGGCTCATGCTCAAAAAGCAACCCTGACGGACAGGTAGAACAAGCTAATCCACTGCGGGAACAGACGACTTCCCTTCCTTGTGCTATACCTCAGTAATAGCATCAAGGAACTCATTTATGGACAAACGTTTTCTCCGCAGAGATTTTATTCGAAACAGCCTGATTGGTGGCGGTTATATCGCACTGGGAACCACCAGCATTCTGGCACCCATCGTTCACGCATTTGGTAACATTCCGGAAGAACTTCCCCCCGGCCAATCCATCTACGACATGCAAGGCGAAGTCTATGTAGATGGCCAGTTGGCCGATAAGTCCACCTTCATCAGTGCTCAATCCCTGGTTGAGACAGGCAGCAACAGCTACATTATTTTCGTTGTAGGAAAGGACGCTCACATCCTTCGGGAAAACAGCCGTCTGCAACTGGAAGGCGAAGAGAGCATTATTGAAACCGGCCTGCGGTTATTTACCGGCAAGTTACTTTCGGTGTTTGGTAAACGTTCTTCCAATGAAAGCCACACCATCAAAACCTCCACCGCCACCATTGGTATTCGGGGCACCGGCCTTTATACAGAGTCCGAAGCCGACGCCAGTTACGTCTGCACCTGCTATGGCCATGTCAACTTACTGGCCAATAACGATCAACAAAGTGCGGAAACCATTATCTCGGAACATCATGATGCGCCCAGATACATTCTGGCCGATGGTAATGCAGGCAAGTTGATTACTCCGGCACCCTTCAAAAACCATACGGATGAAGAGTTGATGCTGATCGAAGCCATCACTGGCCGAACACCGCCGTTCTCTTCTGTCATGGGCTACAGCTCACCTCGTCGTGGTTATTAAGCCGACTGTGATAATGAGCAAACGTCTGCAAATCACGAATATCGCAGTGACATGAAAAAAGAGCGGAACGGTACGCAATGGCGCTTAAGGAGAAACTGATCCCCCCAGGGTCAACCGGCCTTCAGGCAATACTCAGCAAGCGAGCACTGCGCCTGTTTCTGAGTTTTGCTATTTTGGTGATGTTTTTACTTCATACCTCAGGCACCTTCCCGCTCACCTTGCTGGAAGCACTGGAACGCTTTGCCTACGACGTAAAACTCAACAGCACCGCACCTCACAGCGTTGACGAACGGATTGTCATTGTCGATCTGGACGAAAAAAGCTTACAGCAACATGGCCAATGGCCCTGGAACCGGGGGGTGTTGGCCAACATGGTCCACAAACTCTTTGAGCAACACCAGATTCGCAGTCTGAGCTTCGATATGTTGTTTGCAGAAGCAGATCATTCCGATGGTTTGGCTGTGTTGAACGACGTCCGACAATACCTCCCGGATACGCTACATCAGAAATGGCAACAAACACTCGATTTTGACCGCCAGTTTGCATCCGCCATCGAGAATGAAGCTGTGATTCTAGGCTATGTATTCAATCAGGCCAGTAAAGATCAAATCAACGAACTCAGTGAACCCGCCACCCGCCTCTCCCCTTCGATGCAACAGTCACTCGACTTAATCAAGGCTCAGGGCTTCTCATCCAACTTGCCCATTCTTGAACAGGCCAGTCCCATCTCAGGCTTTTTCGATAATCCGGTGGTCGACAGCGATGGGGTTTACCGACGTGTACCTTTGGTTCAGGAGTTTGAAGGAGGCATTTACCCTTCGTTGGCGTTAAGTACCGTGATGGCTTTTTTTGACTACCCCAAGCTTAGACTGGATATCAAACAAGAGCAGGATTACGCCTCGGTGGAAGGCGTCTTTATCGGTCAACACTACATTCCAACCGGAGCCCAATCCGATGTTTACGTGCCCTACCGTGGCCGACAGGAAAGTTACCCCTATGTTTCCGCCACCGACGTCATCCGCTCAGAACAACCAATCGACGTATTAAAAGACAAATTGGTTCTGCTCGGCACAACAGCCCCCGGTTTGCTGGACTTACGATCCACGCCACTGCAAAAAAATTACCCCGGAGTTGAAGTACACGCCAACCTGATCAGCGGTATTATCGACGCCACCACCCTTTATCGGCCAAGTTACAGTTTAGGCATAGAATTCTTAACATTGCTGATTCTTGGGTTAGTAATCATTTTTTCTCCGGTGATTAATAATCCTTTTCAACATTTAACCTTACTGTCCATACTGACACTCGGTCACACAGCCCTGAATCTCTACCTGTGGCACCAGCATCTGGTGATTGATCTGATTACCCCCCTGGCACTTATCTTTACCCTACTGGCGTTCCAAACCAGTTGGGGCTTTTTTGTGGAAGCACGAGCCAAACGTCATTTGGCCAAGTTGTTCAGCCAATACATTCCAAAAGAACTGGTAAACCGTATGGCCGAAGCACCGGAAAGTTTCGAGCTGAACGGTGAAAGTCGGGAAATGACGGTATTGTTCACCGACATTCGGGGCTTCACCAATATTTCAGAAAGCCTGGAACCGAAAGAGCTGTCTAAGCTGATGCACGAGTTCCTCACCCCGATGACCGAAATTATCCATAAGCACAATGGCACCATCGATAAATACATGGGCGATGCCATCATGGCCTTTTGGGGAGCGCCTTTACCCGATGACCGACACCGTTACAACGCCATTCACGCGGCGGAAGAAATGCTGGAAGCACTGGAACGCATCAACAAGCGCTTCGAATCCCGGAACTGGCCCTTACTGGAAATCGGTATCGGCATTAATACCGGTATGATGGACGTCGGAAACATGGGCTCTGAATATCGTATGGCCTACACAGTGTTAGGCGATGCGGTCAATCTCGGTTCCCGTTTGGAAGGCTTAACCAAAAGTTACGGCGTTACCACCATCATCGGTGAGGATACCTTTCAACGACTTGAAGGTATGATCTGTCGCGAACTGGATCGGGTAAAAGTGAAAGGGAAAGATCGTCCGGTCAGCATCTTTGAGCCTATCGGCTATCAGGACTTGCTCTCCCCCATGGAGCTGGAACACATTCAACGTTTTAATGAAATGCTGCTGAAATACCGGGCACAGGACTGGCAAGGTTGTTTGGCTTTGCTGCACGAGCTAATTAAGTACTCTGGCCCACACCCGCTCTACAAGGTGTACTTACAGCGTATTCGAACCTATCAGAAATCCCCCCCCGGGTTGGACTGGGACGGCGTCTTTATCCACACCTCAAAATAATGGCAATACACAGAGCGCTATTGCGATCCCTGTTTGGTTTTATAGAGGGTTTCAATAGCGGTAAATACGGTTTCCAAAGCGCCATCAAAACGATCCCATGTCGCTTGCTGATCCAGGTCTAATCCGGCAAACGGCGATTTTAATGACTCACGAATGGTTAAGTGCAATAACGCTGCCCCCAGCATAGCGGTAATTTCGTGATCATAGTCGGTCATTTCTACATGATTCTGTCCCATCATCTCTTTAACCAGGTTCAACGAGCTTTGGGTTCTTGATGCAATTAAGCCTTTGGTCAGCTCATTGTTTTCCACCATTTCCCAAGCATAGATGGCCACAGTATGAGGTCGTTTTTTCAGCGCAATTCGGAAATTCCGAAAAATAGTTCGACAACGCTCTCGCAATGGAAGATGTTTAAACTCAGCTTCCGGCATACCACGGATTTCATCTACCGACGGCCAGAAACTGTCGGTTTCGCCATAGGCCTGAATTAACCCTTCAAGCCCGCCAAAATAACGGTAAATCAGGGTTTTCGCTAACCCAGCCTGTTTCGCAATGCGATTAACGCCTAACCCTTGGTAGCCATCTTCCGCCAATACCTCGCCCACCGCAGCCAGAATCTTGGCCTTGGTTTGTTCCTTGTTTTTTACCTGGCTGGTTTTTGTCTGAGGCATGTCGTTATCAATTATTCGTCCGAGTGAAGGAAAACATCATACCTTGGAGCAAAGACTCTAAATACCAACCAGATCTCAAAAATGTTACCTGTCGGTAACATTTAGATTGACGAACAAATTTTGAGCACATAAATTATGTAACCAACTGGTAACATAAATACACAATAGACCACCATAAGGCAGTGAGGGACTTACTAAAGAAACCTCCAGGATGTCGCCCTAACATGGTAAAAGAAAAGGACACAGAAAATGGCTCTTGAAACACTTCTCTCTGAAACGCTTGGTATTGTTCGTAAACCCTTTCTTCCAAAAGTACTGAATAAAAAACTGACGCTAATCACTGGCGGCAGCAGCGGCATCGGTTTATCGGTAGCTCGTCAAATTGGCGAAGCCGGTGGCACAGTCATTTTGGTGGCCCGAGGCATCGAAAACCTGGAGAAAGCAAAGAAAGAAGTGGAAGATCTGGGCGGCACCGCACACATCTACAGCTGTAACCTAAGTTCGACGGATGCCTGTAAAGAATTGGTGGAAACGGTTCTAAAAGAACACGGCCCAATCGATGTTTTGATCAACAACGCCGGTCGCTCAATCCGTCGTTCCGTTAACGACGCCTATGATCGTATGCATGACTTTGAACGCACCATGGACCTGAATTACTTCGGCTGCTTACAGATGATTCTGGGCTTCCTACCTGCAATGCGTGAACGTAAAAAAGGCCACATTATCAACATTTCATCGGCAGGTTGTCAGTCCAACGTACCGCGTTTCTCTGCTTATATTGCCAGTAAATCCGCGCTGGATGCTTTCAGCCGCTGTTTGACCAATGAGATTGCGCAAGACAACGTGCACATCACAACAGTTTACATGCCATTGGTTCGTACCCCGATGATTGCACCGACCAAAACCTACGATTACTTGCCAGTAATGTCACCAGAGCGTGCTGCGGATTTAGTGTTGAAATCACTGATCACCAAACAGAAAAAAGTCACCACACCACTGGGCTCTTTAGCAGAAGTGGTATACGACGTGTCTCCGACCACAGCCACTCGCATCATGAACCTGAGCTATCAGTTTGAAGAAAAGCTGAAGGACTATAAGAAGAAACAAAAGGAAAAAGCGGCGAAGACAGCCACCGCATAGAGCAGCCACGCTTAATGTAGACGTATAGCGTAATTGAGAAGAGCCCCATACAGGTGACTGTATGTGGCTCTTTTCGTATCCATTGGATTAGTACAACTAATTTTCCAATACCCGTTTTGAGACTCCGTAACCCAAGCCCAGCCCCAAGGCATCGCAGAGCAAGTCCAGCAGATCAAAGTTCCGGCTGACAATGAATAACTGGCTGAATTCTTCGATCACTGCAAATGCCCCAATCAGTAACAAGGCAAGATTGATTCGAACACCATTCTGTTGAGACTGCCCAATCACCCAGGTCTTACCATTCATGGCCAGATTCAACACGAACATCAAGGCACCGAAAATCCCAAGGTGCCCCAATTTATCACCGTAAGGCAGTTGCTGAACCCAATTCACCAGAAAGTAGCTCTGCCCTTGATTGACCTGATACAAGGTGCCGACGATCAACAGCACCATGGCGACCACTCCCAACCAGGCCTTTGTGTTAACGGCCGTTCTTGCGGATGTTTTCATCATTTGAGCTTTCATGCTTTATCGTCCTGCTCCGTATGAACGGAACGATCA
Organism: Pseudomonadales bacterium; assembly: GCA_041590855.1. GTDB lineage: Bacteria > Pseudomonadota > Gammaproteobacteria > Pseudomonadales > Litoribrevibacteraceae > Litoribrevibacter. The sequence goes on along the minus strand of JBFHTA010000167.1, from coordinate 2,168 downwards.
ACCGGAAGGTTAGATGGAATGGCCGCAGCTCGTTCACCGACGTCATACCAATTGATGTTTCGGGTTACCACCATCACAAGAACCAGAATCACAAAGGTCAGGATGGACCCCATCAGGAAGGCCAGATCTTCTGAACTGATAATGAAGTACAAGCAAAGATACAACACCGACAACAATCCGCTGTACAACAGCGCGAGCTTGAGCCCTTTCAACACATAGCTCAAATAGAAAAGTAATAAGGCAATACAACATACGGCCGCAATACCATAAGCAGCGCCAAAGGCAATGTGCTCCGACAGAGACACCAACAGCAAATAGAAAATGGCGTTAGCGAATCCAACCAAGGTGTATTGGATAGCATGAATCGGGAGCTTCTTAGCCACCTCAAAAATAAAGAAGGAAATGAAGGTCAAACCAATGAACAACAAACCGTATTTCAAAGCGCGATCCGACTGCTGATAGACATCCACCGTTTCTATGTGTTTCACCCCAAAGCCGCTGTTCAACAGCCCTTGGCATTCTGAGTTGGCACAGTCCGCCACCTTCTCGTTAATATTGTTGGCAAACGACGTGGTCTTCCAGGTGGCGTGATAGCCTTCACTACTGATCTCACGATCTACTGGTAGGAACTTTCCGGTAAACTGCGGGTGTGGCCAATCTGAGGTGACATCCACCTGGGTTTCAACGCCGGTTGGAATAAACGAGATGGATTCCATACCCCGCAAGCTCAGCTGATAACTGAAATCCAGGTCGGGTAAGGTTGCTGTAGCTAAGTCTGGAACAAAGGCATGAATACCATCCTGGTTCTGATCAAAACGACTGCCCGGTAAAAACTTGATGGTCTGGTTCAACCAGCGCAAACGCGGAATGCTGTTGATGCCTCTGGGGTCAGACACTGTGGTAAAAAGGTACGCCTTCGCCAACTCGACTTTATCCGCCGAGCCTTTAATGTCCACCAATAGTTGCTTGATGCGCGCTTGATCAAACGCACCCACCACATCAAATGACGCCGTATACACAGGTACCTTATAAATGCCTTTGTACCGCAGATCGTTCTCTACATTACTCTTAATGGTTAAGGACTCCGGGTTCACAAAGGCTTGTTTATGACGCACCACTTCTTTTTTGCGTTTCAGTGAGCCGTCTTTGTTCCACACATCCACATAATCCGTCGTCGTGTATGGAATCACCAACAAAGGCCCCATCACCTGTTGTTCGCCCGTCCAGCTCTGTGCCACGCTCGTCTTGGCGGAATGCAGGTATTGGTTTCGTTCGTAAATTTTTTCAGAAATTAATCCCAGCGGGATCAGTAGAATCAGGGCAATCACACAGATCACCAGTATTTTGAGGGCCAATGCTTTTTGCATGAGAGTTCTCCTAAAGGTTGCTAAGACCTTCAAGGTAACCCGCTCATGTGGGCTGAATATGAGCTTTATGTGAGGATAAAATGTGAAGCCACTATGAGAACAAAGAATGCCTGTTGGAAAGTACGCTACGCACGAGAGCTTGGCAAAATCACCCGCGCTTCGCAGCCTGATTGCTCATTATTCTCAGTTGGCAATAGATTCGCTAACCTTACCTGCCCATGATGCAGCGCCACAATTTCCTTCACAAAACACAAGCCTAAGCCGGTGCTCTTCTGATTGGTGTTTGGGCGCGTTAAGGAATAGAAACGTTCAAATACCCGTTCCAAGGCGTAATCCGGAATGCCCGGCCCTTGATCGGTAATTCGAACCGACCAATGTTGTCCATCACTCCGGGATACATCAATCACAATCGTTCTGTCGCTAGGGCTGAATTCCAAGGCATTCTGTAACAGATTATCGAACACTTGAGCCAACAAAAAGGCATCACCTACTACCCAGGCATCCTTAGCCGTCTCATCGATTTGCAAGGTTATCGACACACCCAATGCCTGACTCACCGGACACTTGGCTTCCACCACCGAATCCAACAAACGGTTCAACGACACCGGTTCGGACGTTTCCAAACCGTCTTGGGCTTCCAAATTAGCAAGCGATAATAACCGATTGATCAACACATCAATGCGATCGGTTTCCTGAAGAATGTTGGATTGGAAACGCTGAAAATCCGAAGCGTCCATCGTTGGCAACAACAACTCCGCCGCGCCTTTGATGGCCGACACCGGGCTTTTGAGTTCATGGGTT
>JBFHTA010000166.1:0-8600 GCA_041590855.1 Pseudomonadales bacterium | reverse complement strand
GTATATGTTGAAACTGAACCACTTGGTTGATGACAAAATGCATGCTCGTTCAACTGGCTCTTACAGTCTGGTTACACAACAGCCATTAGGTGGTAAAGCACAGTTCGGTGGACAGCGATTCGGAGAGATGGAGGTCTGGGCACTGGAAGCATACGGTGCGGCTTACACCTTGCAAGAAATGCTGACGGTGAAATCGGATGATGTCAATGGCCGTACTCGTATGTACAAAAACATCGTCGACGGCGATCACCGAATGGAGCCTGGCATGCCAGAGTCCTTCAACGTACTGGTGAAGGAAATCCGTTCTCTGGGTATCGATATCGAGCTCGAGGTTGAATAGGGAGTTTGTTGCGCAGTTGAGCCGCGATAGAACGCGGCTCCTAAACGAACTCTTGGTAACATTAACTCCCTAAAGGAGAATTGCTTTGAAAGACTTACTGAATTTCATTAAACAGCAAAATCAAACTCAAGAATTTGACCGAATTAAAATCGGTCTGGCGTCACCGGAAATGATCCGTAGCTGGTCATTCGGCGAGGTTAAAAAACCAGAAACTATTAACTATCGTACTTTTAAGCCAGAGCGTGATGGCCTTTTCTGTGCAAAAATTTTCGGACCGGTTAAAGATTACGAGTGTTTGTGTGGTAAATACAAGCGCATGAAGCACCGCGGTGTGATCTGTGAAAAATGTGGTGTTGAAGTAACCTTGGCAAAAGTTCGTCGTGATCGTATGGGGCATATCGAACTGGCGTGTCCTGTGGCCCACATCTGGTTCTTAAAATCACTACCGTCTCGTATCGGTTTATTGCTTGATATGACATTGCGTGACATCGAGCGCGTTCTTTACTTTGAAGCCTTCGTAGTTATTGAGCCTGGCATGACAACGTTAGAGCGTGGTCAGTTGTTGACCGAAGAAGCCTACCTTGACGCATTAGAAGAATTCGGTGACGAATTCGAAGCGAAGATGGGAGCCGAAGCCATTCAGGAGCTTCTGTCAGATATTAACCTGGAAGAAGAAGCCGCTTCATTACGTGAAGAAATTCCTAACACGAATTCAGAAACCAAACTGAAAAAGTTAGGCAAGCGTCTTAAGCTATTGGAGGCTTTTCTTGAGTCTGGCAATAATCCACAATGGATGATCATGACCGTGTTGCCGGTTCTGCCACCTGATTTGCGTCCATTAGTGCCTCTGGAAGGTGGTCGTTTTGCTACTTCCGATCTTAACGATTTATACCGACGTGTTATCAACCGTAATAACCGTCTTAAACGACTGCTCGATCTAAACGCGCCTGACATTATCGTTCGTAACGAAAAACGTATGCTTCAGGAAGCGGTTGATGCGTTGCTTGATAATGGTCGTCGTGGACGAGCCATTACCGGCTCTAACAAGCGACCTTTAAAATCACTTGCCGATATGATCAAAGGTAAGCAAGGTCGTTTCCGTCAGAACCTGTTAGGTAAGCGTGTTGATTACTCGGGTCGTTCGGTTATCGTTGTTGGTCCAACTCTGAAACTGCATCAATGTGGTTTGCCGAAGAAGATGGCGCTTGAACTGTTTAAGCCGTTTATTTTTGGCAAGCTAGAACTGCGCGGCTTGGCGACTACTATCAAAGCTGCCAAGAAAATGGTAGAGCGCGAAGAAGCGGTGGTTTGGGATATTCTGGAAGAAGTTATCCGTGAACATCCGGTTATGCTTAACCGTGCGCCAACTCTTCACCGATTGGGTATTCAGGCGTTCGAACCAGTACTCATTGAAGGTAAAGCGATCCAGTTGCACCCATTAGTGTGTGTGGCCTACAACGCTGACTTCGACGGTGACCAAATGGCGGTTCACGTACCTTTGACTATCGAAGCGCAGCTTGAAGCGCGTGCTCTGATGATGTCTACCAACAACATCCTGTCTCCAGCGAATGGTGAGCCTATCATTGTTCCAACACAGGACGTTGTTCTGGGTCTTTACTTTATGACGCGTGACAAGGTTAACGTGCAAGGTGAAGGCATGGTATTTGCCGATACTGCTGAGGTGCAACGAGCTTATGCCAATGGAAAAGCTGAATTACATGCACGCATCAAAGTTCGTTTGAATGAAACCACGATTGATGAAGAAGGTAACCAAACTACGGTTAACAAGTTAGTTGAAACAACCGTTGGTCGCGCGCTCTTGTGGGAAATTGTTCCTGCAGGCTTGTCGTTCGAACTGATTAACCAGGCGATGACCAAAAAGACTATTTCACGTTTGGTAAATGCTTGTTACCGCCAACTAGGACTGAAAACGACAGTTATTTTTGCTGACCAGTTGATGTACACAGGGTACAAATATGCGACCAAATCAGGAGCCTCGGTTGGTATCAACGACATGGTTGTTCCTGAAGTTAAAACCGAAATTATCGCCAAGGCAGAAGCTGAAGTTCGTGAGATTGAAGATCAATACGCATCGGGTTTGGTAACTCAAGGTGAGCGCTACAACAAAGTTGTTGATATCTGGTCGCATACCAATGAACAAGTTGCAAAAGCGATGATGGATAACCTGGCGGTCGATAAAGTGAAAGACGCAGAAGGTAATGTTGTTGAACAACCTTCTTTTAACTCAATTTTTATGATGGCTGATTCCGGTGCACGGGGTAGTGCAGCGCAGATTCGTCAGCTTGCTGGTATGCGTGGTCTGATGGCGAAACCGGATGGCTCGATCATCGAAAGTCCAATTAAAGCTAACTTCCGCGAAGGTCTAAACGTACTTGAATACTTCATCTCGACTCACGGTGCGCGTAAAGGTTTGGCCGATACAGCATTGAAAACGGCAAACTCAGGTTATCTGACACGTCGTCTGGTTGATGTTGCTCAGGATTTGGTTATCACAGAACCAGATTGTGGTACTCAAGATGGCGTCGAAATGAAACCGTTGATTGAAGGTGGAGACGTTGTTGAACCGTTGCGTGAGCGAGTACTAGGACGTGTAACTGCCGATCACATATATATTCCAGGTACCGATGAAGTTCTGTGTGAAGCCAACACCCTGCTGGACGAAGCTTGGGTAGAAAAGCTCGAAGCCCACTCGGTGGATCAGGTGCGAGTGCGTTCAGTAATCACCTGTGAAACACGCTACGGTGTCTGTTCTATGTGTTACGGACGTGACCTGGCGCGCGGACACCTGATTAATATGGGTGAAGCGGTCGGTGTTATTGCGGCCCAGTCGATTGGTGAGCCTGGTACTCAGTTAACCATGCGTACCTTCCACATCGGTGGTGCAGCTTCCCGTCAATCTGCAGAGAATAACGTACAAGTTAAAAACGAAGGTGTGTTGAAGCTTCATACGGCAAAAACCGTAACACGAACCGATGGCAAACTGGTTATTGTTTCACGTTCTGCAGAAATTACTTTGATCGATGAATTTGGTCGTGAGCGAGAGCGTTATAAAGTTCCTTATGGTGCAGTGCTTGAGCACAAAGAAGGAGACAAGGTTAAAGGCGGCGCTATCGTTGCTAACTGGGATCCGCACACTCACCCCATCATCACTGAGATCGCTGGACAAATTAAGTTCAAAGATCTGGTGGAAGGCGTGAACATGGATCGCCAGACTGATGAACTCACTGGTCTGAGCTCTATCGTTGTTACCGAGTCTAAAGCGCGTGGTAAAGGTAGCGATCTTAAGCCAATGATTTATCTGGTGGATGAAGATGGCAATGAGATGAATCTAGTCGGTACTGACATTCCTGCGCAGTACTTGTTGCCACCAAACGCTATTGTAAACTTGGAAGACGGCGCCAAGGTAGGTATCGGTGATGCTATCGCTCGTATTCCGCAAGAAAGTTCGAAAACCAAAGACATTACCGGTGGTCTGCCTCGAGTGGCCGACCTGTTTGAAGCCCGTAAGCCAAAAGAGCCTGCAATTCTGGCTGAAATTTCCGGTACTGTAAGCTTTGGTAAAGAAACTAAAGGTAAGCGTCGTCTGGTCATTACACCGCAAGAAGGCGAACAGTATGAAGAATTGATCCCGAAATGGCGTCACCTTAACGTGTTCGAAGGTGAAAAAGTTGAAAAGGGTGAGGTTGTTTCTGACGGAGCGGATAATCCACATGACATCTTGCGTCTAAAAGGCATACATGCTGTAGCCAACTACATCGTAAACGAAGTTCAAGAGGTTTACCGACTTCAAGGTGTAGGCATTAATGATAAGCACATCGAGGTTATTATCCGTCAGATGCTGCGTAAGTGTACTATCCTTGAGCCAGGTGATAGTCGATTGCTGCAAGGCGAGCAGGTTGAATACGTTCGCGTACTCGACGTCAATGATAAGTTGATCAAAGAAGGTAAAGAGCCTGCCAAGTTCCTGCGTGATCTGATGGGTATTACCAAAGCTTCTTTGGCAACCGAGTCCTTTATCTCAGCGGCGTCGTTCCAGGAGACCACCCGAGTACTGACGGAAGCGGCGGTGAGCGGAAAGGTCGACGATCTTCGTGGTCTGAAAGAAAACGTGATTGTGGGACGCCTGATCCCTGCGGGAACCGGTCTTCATTATCACTTACAACGTCGACGTCCAAGCGATGAGGTTGTCGCGGAAGAAACGACGGTAACTGCGTTAGATGCTGAAAAAGCACTGACCGAAGCGCTCAGTGGCAATGACTCTGAGCTGTAACGAATTCTGCAATTGCAGATAGGAGCCCACTTGTTGGGTTCTTTTGTGGCGGTCACGTTTTAACCGGATCGCCTTGACACACCTGGGTACGCTCTATACAATGCCCGCCCTCACAGGCGAGGTACGTGTAGTGCTTTTGTCTGGTGAGTCTAGTATTGTAAATCTAGGAGCTGGAGTTTAATTAATGGCAACTATTAATCAGCTGGTACGTAAACCTCGTAAAAAGGTTATCAAGAAAAGTAACGTACCTGCACTTGAAGCTTGCCCGCAGAAGCGTGGTGTATGTACTCGTGTTTACACGACTACTCCGAAAAAACCAAATTCGGCATTACGTAAAGTTGCTCGTGTTCGTTTAACCAACGGCTACGAAGTAACCTCTTATATCGGCGGTGAAGGCCACAATTTGCAGGAGCATAGCGTTGTAATGATCCGTGGTGGTCGTGTTAAAGACTTACCTGGTGTTCGTTACCACTGTGTGCGCGGTACTCTTGACCTTGCTGGGGTTAAAGACCGGAAACAAGGTCGTTCCAAATATGGAGCGAAACGACCTAAGTAATGCTTCTGGCGTTATTTTGAGTCGAAAAATATATTTGGCTGCTAGATAGGTGTGGTTTTCGATTGGAAAGCTACACCACCCATCAGCCTAAGTAACAATAGTATTCCATTCTTACAATTTGTTCGAATGTGAGTAAGGCCGGGCTAAATACGCATCCGTCGTTACAGTCCCGGATTAACCTGAAGGAGCACATAAGATGCCAAGAAGACGCGTAGTCGCAGCTCGCGAAATCCTTCCTGATCCAAAGTTTGGATCGCAACTTTTAGCAAAATTTATCAACGTGGTAATGGTAGACGGTAAAAAATCCGTTGCGGAAAAAATCGTTTACGGTGCGTTAGATATTATTGCAGAAAAGAAAGGAGCGGAAGCGTTGGCTGCTTTTGAAGAAGGTCTGGATAAAATCCGTCCTTTGGTTGAAGTTAAGTCTCGCCGTGTGGGTGGTTCTACTTACCAAGTACCAGTAGAAGTTCGTCCAGCTCGTCAAACTGCTCTAGCAATGCGCTGGTTAGTAGAAGCTTCACGTAAGCGCGGCGAAAAGTCGATGAAAGAGCGTTTAGCACATGAGTTGCTCGACGCCATGGAAAACCGTGGTTCAGCTGTTAAGAAACGCGAAGACGTTCATCGTATGGCAGAAGCGAATAAAGCATTCGCTCACTACCGTTGGTAAACCAGTCGTTTTTCTCACACTGATTACATTAATTAAGAGGGGATCACCGTGGCACGTAAAACTCCAATAGAGCGATATCGTAATATCGGTATTTGTGCACACGTAGACGCTGGTAAAACAACCACTACTGAACGCGTCCTGTTCTACACCGGTCTTTCTCACAAGATCGGTGAAGTTCATGATGGTGCTGCCACCATGGACTGGATGGAACAAGAGCAGGAGCGCGGTATAACCATTACCTCTGCCGCCACAACGACGTTTTGGCGAGGGATGGATGCACAATTTCCCGAACATCGCATCAACATCATCGATACACCCGGACACGTAGACTTCACCATTGAAGTTGAGCGTTCATTGCGTGTACTTGATGGCGCGGTGGTTGTTTTCTGTGGTGCATCCGGAGTTGAACCTCAGTCGGAAACGGTTTGGCGTCAGGCTAATAAGTACCATGTTCCTCGCATGGTGTTTGTTAACAAAATGGATCGCGCAGGCGCTGACTTTTTGCGTGTGATTAAACAAATCAAAAATCGTCTGGGAGCTCGTCCTATACCAGTGCAGTTACCTATTGGTGCAGAAGATGAGTTCGAAGGTGTGGTTGATTTGGTTAAAATGAAAGCCATTTACTGGAATGAAGCAGACAAAGGCATGACCTTTGAGTATCGCGACATTCCAGAACATATGCACGCCGAGTGCGAAGAGTGGCGCTCGAACTTGGTCGAAGCAGCAGCTGAAGCTTCCGAAGAGTTGATGGACAAATACCTCGAAGGGGGAGATTTGACCGAAGAGGAGATCAAAAAAGGTCTTCGTATTCAAACTCTGGGTAACCAGCTGGTTATCGCCATGTGCGGCAGCGCTTTTAAAAATAAAGGTGTGCAAGCCGTTCTTGATGGTGTTATCGAGTATATGCCTTCTCCGGTGGATGTTCCTCCGATTAAAGGTTTACTTGAAGATCACGAGACGGTGGCTGAGCGTCCGGCGGACGACAATGCACCTTTCTCTGCATTAGCATTCAAAATTGCGACCGATCCATTTGTGGGTACTTTAACTTTCTTCCGTGTGTATTCCGGTGTGCTTCGTTCGGGCGATCAGGTTTACAACTCTGTGAAAGGCAAAAAGGAGCGCATTGGCCGAATTGTGCAAATGCATTCCAACAGCCGGGAAGAAATTAAAGAAGTACTAGCTGGTGATATTGCCGCTGGTATTGGTTTAAAAGACGTCACCACTGGTGAAACACTTTGCGATATCGAGCACAAAATTGTGTTGGAGCGTATGGAGTTCCCAGAGCCGGTGATCTCAGTAGCGGTTGAGCCGAAAACGGTTGCCGATCAAGATAAGATGGCCCTTGCACTCAGTAAACTGGCCCAGGAAGACCCGTCATTCCGTGTTGAGACCAATGAAGAATCTGGTCAAACCATTATTTCGGGAATGGGTGAGCTGCATTTGGACATCATCGTTGATCGTATGAAGCGCGAATTTGGTGTCGAGGCAAATATTGGTAAGCCGCAGGTGGCCTATCGAGAATGTCTCCGTGAAACCGTCGAGCAAGAAGGCAAGTTTGTTCGACAGTCTGGCGGTCGTGGACAATACGGTCATGTATGGCTACGAATTGAGCCGCAAGAGCCAGGATTTGGCTACGAGTTTGTGAATGAAATCGTCGGTGGTGTTGTACCCAAAGAGTACATTCCTGCGGTCGATAAAGGGATCCAGGAACAAATGCAAAATGGCGTACTGGCTGGTTATCCAGTTCTGGACGTCAAAGTAACATTGTTCGACGGCTCTTATCATGATGTCGACTCCAGTGAGATGGCATTTAAAATTGCTGGCTCCATGGGTTTTAGAGCCGGCGCTCTAAAAGCCAAGCCCGCCTTACTTGAACCGATTATGAAGGTTGAAGTGGTCACCCCTGAAGATTACATGGGTGATGTGATGGGAGATCTGAATCGTCGTCGTGGAATGGTACAAGGTATGGATGATGGTCCCGGTGGGATAAAAATCATTCGTGCGGAAGTACCGCTATCTGAAATGTTCGGATATGCAACCGACTTACGCAGTGCGACCCAAGGGCGCGCCAGCTACTCGATGGAGTTCACCAAATATGCCGAAGCACCAAGCAATGTCGCGGAATCGGTGATTAACGGTTAATTTTTGATAAATAAAAACACACAGAGGTAAATCTCATGTCTAAAGAAAAATTTGAACGTACGAAACCCCACGTAAACGTGGGAACCATTGGCCACGTTGACCACGGTAAAACCACTTTGACAGCGGCAATGTGTACCGTGTTATCCAAGAAATTCGGCGGCTCGGCTCGTGCATTCGATGAAATCGACAATGCACCTGAAGAGAAAGAGCGTGGTATCACCATCGCGACCTCTCACGTAGAGTACGAAACTGAAGGCCGTCACTACGCACACGTAGACTGCCCAGGACACGCTGACTATGTTAAAAACATGATCACCGGTGCTGCGCAGATGGACGGAGCGATTCTGGTATGTTCAGCAGCGGATGGCCCAATGCCACAAACGCGTGAGCACATCCTGTTATCTCGTCAGGTAGGTGTACCAAAGATTGTTGTATTCTTGAACAAATGCGACATGGTCGACGACGAAGAGCTGTTAGAGCTGGTAGAAATGGAAGTACGAGAGCTGTTAGACGCTTACGAATTCCCTGGCGACGACACACCTGTTATCCGTGGTTCAGCCTTGAAAGCACTGGAAGGTGACGCAGCTTACGAAGACAAAATCGT
>JBFHTA010000165.1:0-8783 GCA_041590855.1 Pseudomonadales bacterium | reverse complement strand
GGCAATCCGGTTGGCTTGCGTTTTTGGCGGTACGTCAAAATTGGCCAGGATACCCGCATTGCTTCAGGGGAAACTCGAACTGAAGTCTTTAAATTGCCCGACAGTGCAGTCGAGGGTAAAGGAGAGATAACGGTCAGTGTTCGCCTACTTTACCAGGTCTTCTCCAAACAATTGGTGAGTAAAGTACAGGCGGCCTTCCCGAACGAAGACATACCCGAAGCTGAAGTGATCGAAATGACTAAGCAAGTTGTGCGGTTTCCACTGCAATCGTGACCTGATTCCGGCCGTTATTTTTGGCCTGATAAAGTGCTTTGTCAGCGGACGCCAGGAAGTGATCCAGGTCTTCAAGGCTGGTGGGTGTCATGGTATTCAGGCCGATACTGGCGGTCACATTCAGGGTTTGACCATCGGGTAGCTGGATAGGGCAGGCTTGTAGCGCTCTGCGGAAACGATCCGCAACCTGAATGGCGGCGCGACCATCGGTCTGAGGCAGTATCACCAAAAACTCTTCCCCGCCATAGCGCCCGGCCAAGTCGGTTTCACGTAGGGTATCCTTCAGGGTTTTAGCGGCAATTTTCAGAGCCTCATCACCGGATAAATGACCGTAGGTGTCGTTGACTCGTTTGAAGTGATCCAGGTCCACCAGAAAGATCGATAATGGCGTTTGGTAACGCATGGCCCGTTGGTATTCCAATTGGTACTGTTCCATCAGATGACGTCGGTTCGCGATATTGGTTAACGGGTCTGTAGTCGACAGGAAGGTGACTTCCGCTTCCCGTTGTTTCCATCGGGAAATCGAGGTATGGCCAATAAACACTAACAAGCTGAGGTGGGCGCTGACAAAGGTCAGCATGGTCATCAGCCAGATCGGGTCTTTATATGGAGCTTCATCGTGATGAACGATGGGGGCATACTCAATGTTCTGTGTGAGCAAGAACACCGTAAAGGCCACAAAAATCGCCAGGCCTCCGCCCAGGCTGGAAAATATCAGTCGCTGATCAAACAAAATCAGACCGATGATGGGCGCGCCAGCCATCGCAATGCCGGTGCCGATGGAATAGACGCCAATATAAAACAGGATGAAGACATTCACCATCACATAGCTGAACACACAAAGATGAGCGTACCAGGCACTTTCCTTATGTTTGATGAAGTTGCCAACCATCGACAGGATCAGACTGTACAGCGAGCAGACACTGGATATTTCCAGTAACTCCACATAGCCCTGACGGTTCATGGAGGTAGAGCTGCTATCCGTCAATAACAAGGTGGCTGACAGCAAAATCGAAAAACAGCCCAACGCTAATGCGATTAAGATAAAAATGCACTGGGATTTTTCAACATAACTGCCGTAAAAAATAGTGTTAGTAAATCGAGAGACTCTGGATCGTAAGCTAGTCATTACTACTGTGTTATCGTTGTTCTTATTTTGATCAGTTTAGAGCTTTTGATAGGGCTTGTATTGTTAAAAAATGTTAGCCCGCCTGGCTGTCGGGTTTTATGTTGAAAATGTCATGATTTCCCAGTGGTGAAGATACGACATTAGCACTTTATTCATCGGATGAAACTAGCGCAACGAGCAATCTTGTAGTACTGTATTTATGTACAGTTAATGTGGTGTATGCAATGAATGTAGTGCCTGTTAATCCAAAGACATTGGGTTCTTTGTCCTTCTATTTATCTTATGTGGCGGCGGGGTTTCCTAGCCCGGCTGATGATTATGCCGAGCAAAGCTTAAGTATTGATGAGTTATTGATTAAGCATCCTTCGGCCACCTATTTAGTCCGGGCCAGTGGTGACTCCATGATCAGGAGTGGCATTTTTGATCAGGACATTCTGATCGTTGACCGGGCTGTTGAGCCGAAAGACGGTGACATTGTTATTGCGGGGGTGGATGGTGAGTTGACTTGCAAGTATCTTAATTTGGCCAAACGCTGCCTGGTGGCGGCTAATCCGGCTTACCCCGCCATTCCGATAAGGGATGAGCAAGACATGGTGATCGAGGGGGTTGTCATTTCATCCATCCGGCTGCATCGGTCATGTACGCGCTCGTAGACTGCAACTCGTTCTTTGCGAGTTGTGAACAGGTTTTTCGTCCTGATTTACGCAATAAGCCAGTGGTTGTGCTAAGCAATAACGATGGCTGTATTGTTGCCCGTTCGAAAGAAGCCAAGCGTCTTGGGGTTCCTGATTTATTGCCTTACTTTAAAATCGCTGATCAACTCAAACGAGCCGGGGTTTCGGTGTTTTCCAGTAACTATGAACTGTATGGCGATTTATCTATGCGGGTGATGAACACTCTGTCGGTGTTCTCAAACACCATTGAGGTCTACTCCATTGATGAGGCGTTTTTGGGCTTGAATGGTATACCTGCCAAGACCTTACCTGCTTTAGGGCATGATATTCGCCATACCATCTTAAAGTACGTTGGGCTGCCTGTGGGGGTGGGTATGGGGCCGACTAAAACTCTGGCTAAATTGGCCAATCATATCGCCAAGCAATCCCCAAAGTGCCGGTATGTTTGCGTCATTGATCAACCTGAGCGCTGGCATAAGGTGTTTGCTAAATTGCCTGTGCATAAGGTTTGGGGCATAGGTTCCCGATTGGCTAAGCGTTTTGCTGATCTGGAAGTGTATTCTGTGCTGGATCTGATTCACCAAGATCCGGAAAAAATGCAGCGCTTATATAATGTGAATGTCGCTCGAACGATCAATGAGCTACGAGGTGTTGCTTGTTTTGAACTTGAGGAGCACCCTGAAGCTAAGCAACAAATCTTTTCAACGCGCTCCTTTGGAAATAAGGTCACGGATTGTTTGTCGCTAGAACAGTCTGTGAGTCAGTATGCTAGCCGTGCTTGTGAAAAGCTGCGTAAAGAAAGGAAGTTGGTGAAAACCGTACAGGTATTTGCTTCGTCATCCCGTTTTATTACGAATTACTACTCCCGCACGGTTGTTGTTCCATTGGCTACAGCGACTAACGACAGTCGAACCGTGTGTCATGTTGCCCGGCAAGCAGTTAGGAAGCATATTTACAGACCCTCTGTCCCCTTTGCGCGTGCCGGGGTTGGCTTGGTTGAGTTACTTCCGGAAGCACCTGAACAACTGGATGCTTTCATACCCCGCCAGGGCGAAGCGTCGAAAACGTTAATGCAAACCCTGGATCAAATTAATCAAAGACATGGGCGTATCTTTATTGCCAGTCAGGGCATTGATCCCTATTGGAGAATGCAGCGCAATCTTAAGTCGCCAGCCTATACAACGCGTTGGAATGAGTTGCCAGTAGTAAAAACATAGGGCCGTAGGGTATTAAAACAATAGATATAGGCCCAAAACGAAAAAAGCCTGCTTATGTAAGCAGGCTTTTAGAATAAGTGGTAGCAACGGGCAGACTTGAACTGCCGACCCCAGCATTATGAGTGCTGTGCTCTAACCAGCTGAGCTACGTTGCCACTTCAGGCTGCGCATTATGCGGATCGAGAGTGTGTCTGTCAACACATAGGCGCTAATTTTTTTCATTTTTTAATGGTCTTGGGGTAAGCCTTAAACATTGAAGCGGAAGTGAACTACATCGCCGTCTTTTACGATGTAATCTTTTCCTTCTAGACGCCATTTACCTGCTTCTTTTGCACCGGCTTCACCTTTGTATTCAATGAAGTCGTCATAGCCAATTACTTCAGCGCGAATAAAGCCTTTTTCGAAGTCAGTATGAATCACACCGGCTGCTTGTGGTGCGGTTGCCCCGACTTTAACTGTCCAGGCTCGCACTTCTTTAACGCCAGCGGTGAAGTAGGTTTGTAGCCCAAGCAGCTCATAGCCAGCACGGATTACACGATCCAAACCGGCTTCTTCCATGCCCAGATCTTCAAGGAATTCTTCTTTCTCTTCGTCATCCAGTTCGGCAATTTCGGCTTCTAATTTATTACAGATAGGAACAACCACAGCGCCTTCTTTTTCGGCAATGGCACGAACGGTATCCAGATGTGGGTTATCTTCAAAGCCGTCTTCGTCCACGTTGGCAATGTACATGGTTGGCTTGTTGGTAATTAGGTGGAATTGTTTAACCTCTTTCCATTCGTCGTCAGAAAGTTCCAGAGTGCGTGCTGGTAGCCCTTCTTCGAAATGTTGAATCAGGCGCTCAAGCAGTTCTTTTTGCTTGATGGCTTCTTTATTACCGCTCTTGGCAACGCGTTGTACTTTTTGAAGTTGTTTCTCAACACTTTCAAGATCGGCCAGAATCAACTCCATGTTGATAACTTCTACGTCATCAGCAGGGTCAATTTTGTTTTCTACGTGAATTACGTTTTCGTTCTCAAAGCAGCGAACGACGTGCGCAATGGCATCGGTTTCACGGATGTTAGCCAAAAACTGGTTACCCAGGCCTTCGCCTTTGGACGCGCCCTTTACCAAACCAGCAATATCTACGAATTCCATAGTGGTCGGGATTACTTTCTCCGGATTTACGATGTCGGAAAGTTTGTCCAGGCGAGGGTCCGGCATAGGAACTACACCAGAGTTCGGTTCAATGGTACAGAAAGGAAAGTTTTCTGCGTCGATTTCTGCTTTCGTTAATGCATTGAACAGAGTTGATTTACCTACGTTAGGTAGGCCGACAATACCGCACTTAAAACCCATGAATTAATCCCGTAATCGTAAGGAGCCAGCAAGCAATGCGTGTGCTCAAAGATGATCTGAATGAAATTTTGAAAGGGGCTATTATAGGGTTTTTTACCGTTAGGTATAGGGGAGAGTCGATTTAATAGACAGTTAGAAACCAGTGTCGGTGTTAGCCTTTGAAACTGTGTAATTGATTCATGGCTTTGGCGGTGTCACCCGCAAGGAAGGTTGGTAAAACGCGAGCGGCTTCATCAATGGTGGCTTCAATAGCCTGCATTTCATTGGCCGGTGCTTTTTTCAGTACGTAGTTCGCTACTTGTTTGCTGTCGCCAGGGTGACCGATCCCTAAACGAAGACGATGGAACTCTTTGCTGTTGGCCAAACAACGAATAATGTCTTTTAAACCGTTATGTCCGCCGTGGCCACCACCTTTTTTCAGTTTGGCTGTGCCGGGGGGGATGTCGAGTTCGTCGTGAACAACCAGAATTTCTTCGGGTGAGATTTTGAAAAAATTAGCTAAAGGGCCAACCGCTTGGCCGCTTCGGTTCATATAGGTCATGGGTTTAAGAAGGTGAACTTCTTGACCGTTGATGCGAACCTTGCAGTACTCGCCTGCGTATTTTTTCTCCGGGCGGAAATTGCCTTGGTATTGGCGTGCAATTTCATCCAGAAAAAGAAAACCGGCATTGTGACGTGTTTGATCATATTCATTACCCGGGTTACCCAGGCCTACGATTAAACGAATGTCACTCATGCCGGTTCCTTTGCTTGCTAAAGAATTAATTCAGGTAAGAATTACTCTTCAGAAGCAGCTTCGTCTTCTGCAGATGCTTTCTTAGCAGCAACAGAAGCGATCGCTAGATCGTGGTCAGCACCAAGTGCTAGCTGAACCAAAGTTACACCTTTTGGAAGTGCGATGTCTGAAAGGTGAAGGGTTGTACCCGCTTCAACGTCAGTCATGTCTACTTCGATGAACTCAGGAAGATCAGTCAATTTACACTTAACTTGTACGTCAGCTACGTTGTGAGTGATCTTACCACCCTGTTGCTTAACGCCTACACAAGCATCTTCGTTGATGAAGTGAAGAGGAACGATCTTGGTGATTACAGTGCTCTTAGTTACACGTAGGAAGTCTGCGTGATAGATCACTGGTTTAGCCGGGTGACGTTGAAGATCTTTCAAGATCACTTGCTCAGCTTTGTCACCGATGTTCAAAGTAACAACGTGAGAGAAAAACGCTTCGTTTTGAAGAGCTTTGTCTAGTTCATTGGCAGCAAGAGTAATTGCTTGTGGCTTACGGTTTTTAGCACCACCGTAAACGATAGCAGGTACTTTGCCAGCTTCACGACGTAGGCGGCGGCTCGCACCTTTCCCCTGATCATCGCGAACTTCTGCGTCTAATACAAAATCAACCATGGTATATACCTCAATATTTCCAATCAGCTTGCGACCAGCTTAATTGGAGATTTAAAAACTCGGAGTATCCGAGATGTTATCAACAGAGAATGCGTTAACCCTGAGGATTAACGAAACATTGCACTGATGGATTCTTCGTTGCTGATACGGCGAACCGATTCAGCCAGTAGGCCAGCGACACTCAATTGACGGATACGAGGGCTGTTGGCCGCTGCATCGCTCAATGGAATGGTGTCGGTTACTACTAATTCATCAACGTGTGATGAATTCAAACGTTCTACGGCTGGGCCAGACAGTACCGGGTGGGTACAGTAAGCCACAACTTTTTCTGCGCCATTTGCTTTAAGCGCGGCGGCAGCTTGGCATAGTGTGCCAGCAGTATCAACCATGTCGTCAATCAATACACAGGTGCGACCTTCGACGTCACCAATGATGTGCATGATTTCGGCTTCGTTAGCACGAGGACGACGTTTGTCGATGATCGCTAACTCGTCACCCAATAGTTTGGCTAACGCACGGGCACGAACTACACCGCCAACGTCAGGAGAAACAACGGTTAGGTTGTCGTAGCTCTGACGCTCGATGTCATCAAGCAATACCGGAGAACCGTAAATGTTGTCTACCGGGATGCTGAAGAAACCTTGAATCTGGTCTGCATGCAGATCCATAGTCAGCACGCGATCAATACCTGCAGTTTGCATCATGTCAGCTACAACGCGAGCGCTGATAGGTACACGTGCAGAGCGAGGACGACGATCCTGGCGAGCATAACCAAAATACGGAACAACAGCAGTAATCCTTGCTGCAGAGGCGCGACGTAGGGCGTCGGCCATGATGATCAGTTCCATGATATTGTCGTTAGTTGGGACACAGGTGGATTGAACGATGAAAACATCCTTACCACGTACGTTTTCATTCAGTTCTACCTGAATTTCACCATCACTGAACTGACCAACTGTTGCATCACCCATTGTAATGCAAAGCTGATCAACCACCTTTTTAGCGAGTTCCGGGTTGGCATTACCCGTAAAGACCATTAGTTTGGACACTTCGCGGCACCTTTTGAGGGGAGCTGGTTGAACATTAGGGTTTGTGTAGCTAAAGCATGAGGTATTCCAACATACTTTGCTCGATCATGGCTGGGGTAGGAGGATTCGAACCTCCGCATGACGGGATCAAAACCCGTTGCCTTACCGCTTGGCGATACCCCAACAATTTTTACAGGATCTATTAACAGAGCGTTAGCTAGGCCAATCTTTTCTAAAAAGTAAGTTCCTGTAACACTCTGTGGGCAGGATTGTCGTTCATGCCTTTGGCAACAAATATAGCAGTTGAATCTGCATATTGTTGTGCAACGGTCTGGGCCTCTTGCTGAGAGTTAAACTCGGCAAATACACAGGCTCCGGTACCGGTCAGCTTTGAAGGGCTGAATTGATCCAGCCATTTCATCGCGTTATCGACCGCAGAATAGAACGATCGAACGACATTTTCGCAGTCATTATGACCACCATGCTCAAGAGCGGCCGATATTTTGAGGGTTGGCGTGTTTCGAGTCAAGTCGGGATGGGAAAAAATTTCCGCAGTGCTGATGTGGACATCCGGTTTGATAATGACATACCAGGGGGTATCGGGGGTCACAGGTGTGAGGTGTTCGCCCACACCTTCAGCAAATGCAGCTGTGCCTTGCACAAAGACAGGCACATCGGCACCGAGGGTGAGCCCGATGTCACGTAATTGTTGGTTGGTCAATCGGCATTGCCAGAGGTGATTCAGGGTCAGTAATACAGTCGCCGCATCAGAGCTGCCGCCCCCCAGGCCAGCGCCTGAAGGAATGCGTTTATCAAACTCGATGTGAATCCCTTGTATTGTACCTTTATAGGGTTCGAGTGCTTTTGCTGCTTTATAGATCAGGTTGTCTTCTAGAGCGACATCGGATAATTGGCGTGGTGCGGAATCCACGCCAGCAACGGTTATCTCCCCGGTATCCGTCAGTGTGAAATACAAATCGTCCGACAGCTCAACGAACTGAAACAAGGTTTGCAAGTCGTGGTAGCCGTTGTCGCGTTGTCCTGTGATGTGAAGAAACAGATTTAGTTTGGCGGGCGCAGGTACGCAAAGTGTTGGGGCGGTGTGATTCATAGTTCTAATTCAGAAGTTGTCAGTACTAATTTTTTGAACAGGGGCTTGTTGATGAGTAGTTATTTATACTCGTCACTTGATGAGCCAGTCAGAGAGCACCAAACTGACTTTGTGGCCATTGTATCGGGCAATGATCTTGTGTGGCAAAGTGACAGCCTGGTTCAAGTCGGTGTTGTGATGCTCGTAATTGACCAAGCGTATGTCCCAGCCTTGCTGCTTCAGACGGGCGAGTTGTCCATTGGCATTGAACTGCAAGTTGGTTACCGGGCTGTTCGGGTCGGGAATGCCTTTTACCCAGTATTTTAGTGCATTGATGGGAAACTCCCAGTCGAGATAACGGCTTAAGGCTATTTCAGTGGGTAGCGTTCGCTGGTTGTTTTCGTCCACTTTAATAGTGACGAACTCGTGATCGCCTGTTAGATCCAGCCCGCCAAAACCCAGCGTCCCACGGATGCTAATGGCAAAGCTGTTTTGATCTTGTTGCCAGTCAATGTACCCGGTTTGGCTTTGGTTGGGTGTAACAACGCCCACTTTGCCTGACAGTGTCCAGTGCTCTACTTGCGTGACTCTGTTTAAGTGTTCTTGCCACTGTGTAGGTTCTTGAGTGGTTAGGTG
>JBFHTA010000164.1:0-8797 GCA_041590855.1 Pseudomonadales bacterium | reverse complement strand
GCCCACAGCCCGCCAACCCAGGTGGTACTGTACCCAAATTCCTTCATATAAAGACTATAAAAGGAATAATACGGACCATGAGACACCTGAGTAAGAAAGCAAATAAGTAAAAATGCCTGAATGTCCTTTCTTCTCAACAAAGGGATAATACTTTTAGTGGATTCTTGTTCTTCTCTTGCAGAATGCTTGCCAATCAACTCGGGCAAGGAGAAGCTAAGCACGCCCGCCATTCCAATCACGCCAAGCATAATGACCGGCAGCCATTGCAATGAAACATAATCAAAGAGCAAACCAAGCCCAACGGAAAATACAATAAACCCAATTGAGCCCCACATGCGGATTTTTGAGTACTTTGAAGCCTTAGGCCCAAGCGCCTCTAAGGTGTAGGCTTCAAATTGAGAAAGAATGGCATTCCAAAACAACGAATACAAAAAGCTATAGAGCAAAAGCTCACTCAGAGTAAATGGCAGTAAAAACAGCGAAAAAAATACGCCCGCACCGACCACACCCACACGAATCACTTGAACTCGTAAACCTGTATGATCTGATATTAAGCCAGCTATGCTAGGAGCAAAGATTTTAGTACCTAAAAAGATGGCTTGAACAAGCCCGATCTGATAGCCGGTAAAGCCTTGCTCTTTCAGAAAGACAGGCCAAAAAGGCAGTAGACATCCAAGAAAGGAAAAGTAGAAGAAATAAAACAGAGAAAGAGGTGTTGCGACTGATCCCCAGGACCAGCCGCCTTTATAATCAATATCGTTATTCATCCACGGAAGCAGGAATCACTGGCACCGTCGATTTAACATCGGCATTTTGAGCGCGATGACGCAATACATGATCCATCACTACCATTGCCAACATAGCCTCAGCAATTGGCGTCGCACGAACACCAACACATGGGTCATGACGACCTGTAGTAATAACTTCTACAGCATTCCCCTCTTTATCAATACTTTGCCCAGGCAGTAAAATGCTTGAAGTAGGCTTTAGGGCAATGTGTGCAACAATATCTTGCCCGGTACTGATGCCACCAGAAATACCACCGGAGTGATTTGATAAGAAACCATTAGGTGTTAGCTCATCTCGGTGCTCAGAACCCTTTTGTTCGATACAACCAAAACCATCACCTATCTCAACGCCTTTCACTGCATTAATACTCATTAACGCATGAGCCAAGTCAGCATCCAGACGATCAAACACAGGCTCACCCAACCCCGGGATCATACCACTAGCCACAACAGTAATTTTTGCGCCTATTGAATCTCCCGACTTACGTAAGGCATTCATATAGGTCTCAAGTTCAGGGACTTTATCTGCGTCCGGACAAAAGAAAGGGTTTTGATGAACCTGATCCCAGTCGAGTTTTTCTACCTTGATAGGCCCTAACTGAGACATATATCCGCGAATCTCAATACCGTATCGCTGCTTGAGGTATTTTTTGGCAACCGCACCTGCCGCCACGCGCATTGCCGTCTCTCTTGCCGATGAGCGACCGCCACCACGATAATCACGAATACCGTATTTTTGCTCATAACCATAATCAGCGTGATTTGGACGGAAAGTGTCTTTGATCTTTGAATAATCTTTTGAACGCTGATCAGTATTGTGAATGATCATACCGATTGAGGTACCGGTTGTTTTTCCTTCAAACACACCAGACAAAATCTCAACCTGATCAGGCTCACGTCGCTGAGTAGTAAATTTGGATGTACCAGGCTTTCTACGATCCAAATCCTGCTGAATTTCTTCTTCAGTGATTTCTATTCCAGGAGGGCAACCATCAATAATACAACCTAACGCTTTACCATGGCTCTCGCCGAAGGTTGTGACCGTAAATAACTTTCCAAAACTATTACCAGACATTAAGCCCTCACAATTACATCCAATGCCGAAAGGCCGATGATTATACGTAAATATTGAATAAGATTCTTTAATTATTGAGCCGGATTAATCTGAGACTGTATTGCCTTGAGCTCTTCGTACGTCATCACAAATACACCGTCCCCACCATTCTCCAACTCAATCCAATTAAACTGAACCTCAGGAAACGCCTGTTCAAGATTAAATTGGGAGTAGCCCACTTCCATGATGAAAACGCCCCCCTCATTCAGATAGTTCAAAGCGTTTTTTAGAATTTCACCCGGAGCATCCATTCCGTCATCCCCGGAAATCAAAGCCATTTCAGGCTCATGAACAAACTCCGATGGCATTGCCTCAAAGTCCAGACGATCCACATAGGGAGGGTTAGCCAAGATCACGTCATACTTAACACCTTCAGGAATTCCTTGGAATAAGTCCGAAATTATAGGAAACACCCGATCCAGTAAGTCATGATCTTCAATATTTTGCTGGGCAACCGCTAGTGCATCCTCAGACAAGTCCACCAAATCCACTTCTGCATCAGTAAACTCATAGGCTGCGGCAATGCCTATACAGCCACTGCCTGTACACATGTCTAAAATCCTAGCAGGCTCATAAGATAACCAGGGCGATAAATGCTTCTTGATGAGTTCAGCTATCGGAGAGCGTGGAATAATTACCCGTTCATCAACATAAAAGGGCAAATCACAAAACCAGGCCTGGTTAAAAAGATATGGTAGAGGAGTTCTGTCTTGCACTCTGGCTTTCAGATTGTATATAACCTTCTGACGCTCGGTCGTCGTCAGATTAGCATCAGCAAAGTTCTCATAACTGTGCCAGGGTAACGACAAAGTATTTAGCACCAATTGCTTACTTTCATCCCAAGCGTTATCTGTACCGTGACCGAAATACACATCAGATTCATTCATTCGACTAAAACACCAGCGGCACATATCCCTGACGGTTCTTAGTTCGGTTATCGCGCGATGGGTATCCCAATCTGTTAGGTTGTTCATAAATTACGCTCGGCATTAACAAAAACGGCATTGTATATGAGTTGTGGTTTCTGCGTAAGTCTATGTACGCAATCGTGTTTATCCGTGCTCTTGTAATGCACGCTCAGCACACTCACGCCCGATTTGAATCATCTCTTGCGCTCTCTGGAAGTCCAAAGTTCCACAGGCATTTACAGGAATCTGAATCATGATATCTGGTGGATAACCCGCCACCTTGTACTTACTAAGTGAGCTCTGCATCGTGTCAATGGCTTGATGAATCACATCAATCTTTCCCATTTTCATCATAGGTAAAGGCGAACCGTCATCAACAGCCGCCTGAAAGCGACTAAACCATCGGGATGTGCGTTCTTTTATATGTTTCCACCACAATGTGGTTTCTTCCGAGGGGTGTTCGTCGACCATAGATTCAATATCCTGGGCAAGTAATTCACCGAAGGTATCCAAGGACAATGAGCTGGAATGATCAAGATCCAGTTCCAGATATTCAGAGATGAGGTCGCGACCTGCTGCGGTTTCCATGAGATTTTCAGCCTCCTCCTCTTCCTGATCATCGAGAGGCACTACATCATCCGCGTCCATCGACGCTGTGGCGCTAGACTCACGCCCAGCCAAATCCACAGCAATGGTTAAATCGGTATGCGCAGAAACAGTGGGAATAATAGGAATAGGATTCAACACACCACCGTCAACTAACAGCATGCCTTTCAGCGAAACCGGAGTGAACAGACTGGGAATGGAGACTGAAGCACGCATCGCCCGCGTCAGGTTACCTCGCTGAAACCAGATTTCTTTCTTGCTGATCAGATCGGTGGCTACTGCAGTATATTCGATCGGTAAATCCTGGATTTTAATGTCACCAATCATCTCTCTGACAACTTTGAACAAACGATCACCTCGAATGGCCCCCGGCTCCCTCAGAGAAAAATCCAGTAATTTCAGGAAACCAAGGTAAGAGAAAGCACTGACCCACTCTTTAAATTCGGGTAGCTTACCTGCAGCGTAAACACCTCCAACCAAGGCCCCCATAGATGAACCTGACACGGCTTTGATCTGGTAGCCCTGCTCTTCCAGAACCTCTATCACACCAATATGTGCATAACCTCTGGCACCGCCACTACCTAATACCAGTGAAACCGTTTTCGACATACCGACCTCATACTTAACACCCTATAAATAACTGTCTCAGAATCTATGAGTGTTAATTTTCTACAAATACCTCAACCCATTGATTCAGGCTTTTGGCGTCCGGATGCGTTGGAGAAAGCGGCCCTACTCCATAAACATCCATTCTTAATCCTGTTACTGTCGACATCACATAATCCTTGAGTTGTCGAGCCAGTAACTCGCTCTTGTCCATTTCTTCATCTATACCTTCATCACTCGAGTAATGTCCGACAAAATAAATCCGCTCTGGTCTCATCGACAACAGTTTTTGACTTAATGTTGCCACCTGAGATCTGGCGGACGAAGTCATAACAAGTCGGCCAGAAGCATTCAAAGAGACTGGAATAAGAATAGGCGCCTGCCCTCGTTCTGGCAGATCAGATTTTTTAGTTACCGGTCCGTCTGCAACCTGATCAACCGATGCTGTTAGTTGATCCACCATCAAATAATTTCGCTTATTAGCTCTTACAACTCCATACAGCACCACCAGATTACTCCGCTCGGAAGAGCGCCAGTGATAAACACCATAGTGCTGTGAAGATTCCAGCCCACCAAGTTTAGCCAACCCGAAAATATCATTAGCCCATAGAGCACTCACGCCACAATCCCTACCGTGACACTGATACCAGACCTCTGCATTTTGTCGCTGCAATTGCTGCTGATAAAAGCCCCATGCCTCAGCCAAATCAAAATCATCTGCTAAACGATAAAGAGCCCGAACCATGTTCACGTTTAATCGACGGCTTTTTGAAACATGCAAACGGCCGTTAACCTTAGTTACCGGACTCAAAATCAAACGGTAATCTGGCAACTGCTCCACCTTTTGATGTTCCAGGTTACTGTATGGGAACGGCTGTAATTCTGCCGACGCTTGCATGCCGACAAAAGCAAGAAACAGAATGAGAATTGACTGAAACGTCCGTCTAAAAGCTATCATTGCATCTTCCATTATTAGCTATATTTTAAAATCATGTGCCAGATATAAATGAGTTTAGTTCTTCTGAAACACTTGAGGCAGATTCTTCCATATGCAAGTGGTGACCACCAGGAAGCGTTATTACGTCAGGTTGATCAAAGTAACTTAATCTGAGTTTGATCATATCCGCTGGTATCAAGCTGCGTTCAGCCAGTATTACCTTCAAAGGAACCGAGAGCTTGGTCAACATACCTTTCACTTGATCCTCACTTAAACGCATTGGAGATGGCATACGTAGCCTAGGATCGGTAGACCAATAGAAACCCTCTTCACACTCAGAGTGTGATCGTTCAACCAGACATCTTGACGCTTCATAGCCTAAACCACCGATACCCTTCTGCCGCGCCTCGATCATTTTCTCAAGTGAAGGATAGGCCACCATGTTCTGACCTACACCTTTCAATTGCTTTTCAATTGACTCTCTTAGCTGCCTTGCGCTGTCTTTGGGATCACTGGCAATTGGCCCCACTGCTTCAATTAAACAGACCTTTTCTATCCGCTCTGGAAATATTGATGCAAGTACACTGGAAAGCGCAGCTCCCAGAGAATGACCAACCAGGATAACTTTTTCATACCCCAGCAAATCAATTATTCGACATAAATCGGTCACACCGTCCAGAAAATGGTAAAGCTGCCCAGGCTTTTTATGCCCGGAGTGGCCATGCCCCGGCAAATCAATCGCAATATAGGCGCGGTTTTCAGTGAGCCCAGACACTACAGAATCAAAGCTGTTAGCATTATCGAGCCAGCCATGAACCATCAATACGGGCGTTAAGTCAGTTGGTTCACCCCACTGTTTATAGGAAACCGAAACATATCCAAGATCTAATGTTTTCTCAGTTAACTTCATAATGTCCTTAAATGCATATTCAATCGTTGTTCAGCGTTTATTTATTGTCTGAATTCAGGTTTTAGGAATAACCCGCTTAATCAACTCAACACAGCCCACTCCGGGATAGTCGCACTCAAGACAACAGGCATATCCGGTATCAAAGACTATTCTCGGTTGGAATGTTGCTTCAGCACCATACACCAAGCCGTTAGTGATTTCTGTCACCATAGGATTGTGCGAAACCAACATAACATCTGTCAGTTCGGTTGCTTGCAGCCACTCAATGATTTTACGGTAATCAGTTCCAGCCTTGAGTACATCCAGAGGTTCAGGGGTTAATCCCAGTGTTTTACCCAATATCGCAGCGGTTTCCGTTGTTCTCAAAAAAGAACTGTGCAAGAGCTTTGTGTTATCGGTAATCCAATCTTTTAACTGCTTACCGGTACTCTCTGCTTCTTCACGCCCCAATTCAGTGAGCTGTCTCTGAGCGTCTGAATCCGCACCATACGCAGCTTCTCCATGTCTAACGATTGTAATTCGCATTATATCTTTACCTTATCAATAGAAACGCATCATACAGCCCTAGAGACACTAGCTTCTAGAGTTCATGCCTTTAATACCTGAACAATAGCAGTGTCACTAGCAAGAGGGAACTCTATCAACTATTCTAAATTGTCAGTGGGATACTTTGGGTAACTTGTTATTTTTCAAGAGTATTCAAAACAGCCAGCGCACCAGGGTCGAAACAAACGTCATGCTTAAACAAGAACAGCTTGAAGCCACCATCAAGATGCTGACACTTGCTTCGGCTCAGATTGAAGCAACCATGATTGAAGCGGGGCAATCCATCGACGAATTATCGTCTTCATTTTCGGAGATTGCTCAACAATTTCACCACCTTGATGGGCATGAAGATGAAACTGTCGTTCGTGTGAGCCGAGAAGATTTCTCTCAATTACGCCTGAAAATCAATCAGGCAATTATTGCCATGCAATTCTATGACAGAATGACTCAACGCCTGCATCACATCAACTCAGGCCTATCAGACACATCAAAGATTCTAGAGAACCTGGACACAGCAACAGAACAGGACTGGCAAAAACTGCAAAACATGATTCGCAGTAATTACACCATGGAGTCTGAACGAAACATGTTTGAGCGCATAGTTGCCGGAACCTCTTTAGACGAAGCGCTAAACGATTTTAAGCGCTTAACGGAAAAAACCGTTTCCAAAGATAACGGAGATATTGAGCTGTTCTGATCTCAATCACATTAACCGCATTAATATTATCGATCTATCAGCATCAAAGTTTGGTTTGCAACGATCAAGTAAGAACCTGAACTGCGTCACCTACCGTGATTAAGCCTTGTTTAGGGGTATGCACAGCATTTTGACCAAAGAAGGTTGCGTTCCCTTCTTTACGGGTAGCGACCAGGGTTTCAATTACTGCACGTTCGCGCTCCAAGGTTTCAGGATTGATCGAAGGCATCACACATCGCGAGCACGGTTTAACCAAATCATACTGAACGCCATTAATTACGATTGATTTCCAATTATCTTCTTCGTAAGGCTGAAGCGAATCACCGTCAATGACAATGTTGGGACGAAAACGCATGATTGAAATGTCATACCCCAAATCTTTATTGAACTGGGCGATCGAGGCCGTCGTAGCCACCAAAAACGGAAAACCATCAGCAAATCCAACCTGATCTGATACTGAAGCATACGCCTGATCAACCGTTCTCAACTGGGGCTCATCGATGTAAGCCAAACGAACATCTTTTTCAAGAATCTCGGATAACCAACTGGCCACTTGCTCACCCTGATCCCAACACACTTGCCGATCTTTCCACACTTCGGTTTCAATTAATTGAGTTCGGCTGATGGGCACATCGATATAAGACTGACTGCCATCCAGATAACGTAGAGCAATGGAATCCTGTTCTAGTTTGGTCCGGATGCGGACAAGTTTGGAGTATTTTCTTTGAGTTATGAATTTACCTGTTTCTGCATCCACAATCATCCAGCGGCGATCACTCTCAAGACCGGACGGCGTGATCGTGGCGCTTTGCAGTGTATTCCCTGCACACGACTTAACAGGGTAACAAAACAGTGAATGCACTTTCAGGCTAGACATGACTAAGATTCCAATTCAATCAACTATTTAGTTTGGAATCATGACACATGTACCTTTGAATTCAATAGAGAATGTCGATAAATTAAATTCCCTTTTTCGACTTAATCCTGTTCTGTACAACCTGAGCTAACATATCCGGCTGAAATTTGGACAAGAAATCATCACACCCAACTTTCTCTACCATGGCTTTGTTAAAGCCGCCGCTTAACGAGGTATGTAAAACAATAAACAAATCTTTCATTCTCGGGTCACTGCGAATTTCAGTGGTCAGCCGATAACCATCCATAGATGGCATTTCGGCATCCGTGATCAGCATTAAATATTTATCCGGCGGATTAACACCTGAATCTGCCAGCTCCTTCAAATGTTGAAGCGCCTGTAATCCGTCACTGCGTGCTGTCACCTTAATCCCAATTTTATCCAGTGTTTCTGTCACCTGGGATATCGCGACATTAGAATCATCCACCACAAGAACTTCCAACCCTACGGCAAATTTCATTACCTGAGGATCAAGTACATCTTCGGAGACATCCGTATCGTATGGGGAAATCTCGGCCAACACCTTCTCTACATCTATGATCTCAACTATCTTATCGTCAATTCGGGTAATGGCTGTTAAGAAATTCTGACGACCAGACCCTTGCGGCGGCGGCAAAATATCTTCCCAGTTCAGATTAACAATACGACTGACACCGCCCACTAAAAACGCCTGAACAGAACGATTATATTCAGTCACTATGATGGTGCATTTATCATTAGGAGTGATCGGGCGCATCCCGATCGCTGCACTCAAGTCAATAACAGGAAT
>JBFHTA010000163.1:0-8855 GCA_041590855.1 Pseudomonadales bacterium | reverse complement strand
CTGAGGGCATTGGCCCAATTTACGTGAAATTAGGCGGCCAAGTCAGGTACAGGCGAGAGGATGTGCTGGAGTATGAGGTCAGTTGCTTGAGAAGGAGTACTTTTGAAGCCGTTTGAGGGTGAGCTAGTACGCAATTCCCCGCATCAGCCCTAATTTCCTGATAGTAAAGTTGCGGGTTAATAAAAAGCCCTAATTGCTGGTGAGGGCTCATTAGGGCTATTTACAAGATGGTGGAGGTGGCGGGAGTCGAACCCGCGTCCGCGAGCACTCCGCTCTCGGTACTACATGCTTAGTCACTTCTATTGAGTTAACCCTTACCGACCCGAAGGACAGGGTGGACCGGGCGAGCTTACTTAAATTGTCGGCCTAGACACATAAGCGATGTTGTCGGCGTATCCTATGAAAGATGACACCGGTCTGTGAAGCATAGGCACTTAAAACACAGGCAGTGCTAGCGGGCTTAAGCCGCTAGAGCGTAGTTGTCTTCGTTTGCAACTATTAAACGGTAAACGTTTATTTACGAGATCGTATACCCCTCTCGACATGCACCTAAAGTTTCGTTGCCAACGTCGAAGCCAAGTCACCCCCGAATTCGATGTGTTAGCTGGTATCTAACTTAGATAGAGCTATTATATGGTCGAATTTGCGTAATCCAACCTTTTATTTAATAAATAGCGCTAAATCCTTGAGAGAACGTTTAATGTTGTTTCATTATGCGTTCTTTTTGTTTGTTCCAATCGCGCTCTTTTTCGGCTGCACGTTTATCGTGTTGCTTTTTACCTTGTACAGTGGCGATTTCTGCTTTTACTTTATTGCCTTTCCAATACAAAGCTAAACAGACACAGGTGTGGCCTTCGTTTGCCGTATGTCGGAATAATTTTGCAATTTCTTTCTTGTTAAGCAGCAATTTTCGCTCACGACGAGGCTCTGCAACCACATGGGTACAGGCTTGTGTCAGAGGTGTGATGTGTGCTCCCAAAAGCCAGACTTCACCGTTGTGGATTTGCACAAAGGAATCCACCAGTTGAACTTTACCAGCGCGGATGCTTTTGATTTCCCAGCCCAGTAAAGCGACACCAGCTTCGAATTTCTCATCGATGCTAAAATCGTGACGTGCTTTCTTATTGAGTGCGATTGTGGATGAACCACTTGGTAATTTTTTCTTCTTTGCCATGGTGCGGGATTATAGGGCTAAATTAATTTATTTCCTATGGCTACAAACTGTAATTTGGGTTTATTGTCGAGTGTGGGTAGAATAGCTGCCAATTTTGGGGCTGAGCTTGTTTTGGGGGAGACGAAACGGTTTGGCTATATATATAGAACTTGGATGGAGCTTATATGGCTAATAATAATGAATCCATGCATGGTGCCTGGCGAAATCGTTGGACCTTTATTCTTGCAGCAACAGGGTCAGCGGTTGGTTTAGGTAATATTTGGAAGTTTCCTTACATTACAGGTGAATACGGCGGCGGTGCGTTCGTTTTGATGTACTTGTTGTGTATCGCGATTGTGGGTATCCCTGTAATGATGGCAGAAGTTGCCATGGGGCGTCGTGGTCGTCAGAGCCCGATTAACTCGATGAAAGCACTTGTAAGTGAGGCAAAAGCAGGTCCAGGTTGGAAGCTTATTGGCTGGATGGGCGCATTAGCTGGCTTCATGATTCTTTCTTTCTATTCTGTGGTAGCAGGCTGGTCTTTGTCGTATGTACTGAAGATGGCTACTGGTGTGTTCACAGATGTGGATCAAGACATTGCTGGTCAACAGTTTAATGGCCTGTTGGCTGACCCAGGATCTTTGATGATCTGGCATACGCTCTTTATGGTGTTGACTGTGGGTGTGGTCATCCGTGGTGTGAATAAGGGTATTGAGTCAACCATTTCCGTCTTAATGCCATTGTTGTTCATCTTGTTGGTTATTTTGATTGGCTACGGTGCGAGCAAAGGCGACATTATGTCGGCTGTTCATTTTATGTTTGATGCCGATTTCAGCAAGTTGACGATGGAAGCGGTCCTGGTTGCGTTGGGTCACTCTTTCTTCACCTTAAGTCTGGGTATGGGCGCAATCATGGCGTATGGCTCTTATATGCCGCGTAACACGTCAATTTCGTCGACGGTATTTACCATTGCTGGTTTAGACACAGCTGTGGCTCTATTGGCTGGTTTGGCTATTTTCCCAATCGTATTTGCAAATGGTCTTGAGCCTTCAGCAGGCCCAGGCTTGATGTTTGTGACCTTGCCGTTCACCTTTGGTCAGATGCCTGGTGGTCAGTTCTTTGGTGCCTTGTTCTTCATTCTGGTTGCTTTTGCGGCTTGGAGTTCAGCGATTTCTTTGATCGAACCAGCTACCGCATGGTTTGTTGAGAAGTTCAAAGTTTCACGTGCCAAGGCGTGTGCGCTGATTGGTTTTGTTATTTGGGTACTCGGCATTGGTAGCGTATTGTCCTTCAATGACTGGTCAGAGATTCACTTGCTTCCTGGTAAGACAGTCTTTGATACCTTCGACTTTGTGACGGCAAATATCATGCTGCCTTTAGGCGGATTGTTGATCGCTCTGTTCGTTGGTTTCGGTATGAAGTATCACCATGCTTACAATGAAATGAACATGAAGAACGCAGGTTTGTTCAACCTTTGGTATGTGCTATTGCGTTTTGTAACGCCGATTGCCATTGCGATCGTATTCATTAACGGCCTTTTGCCTGAGTGTTCGTTCAACGAAGAGTTGTTGAACGCTGAAACAGGAGAGTGTGGCAACCCAACGTACATGGCACCTCGTTTTATTGGTGCGGTTGTATTGGCTGTTGTCTACCTTGGTATCATTGTAAAATCACTACAGAAACCGGCTCGTGGATTGAGCAGTTAATAGTTGAGTGATTGATTGTGGCAGTAATTGAACGAAGCGCACTGGTACTTCACAGTGCGCGCCAAATGTTTGATTTGGTGAATGATGTTATTCATTACCCGTCATTCCTTCCTTGGTGTGACGGGGTTGAGATTCATTCGCAATCGGATGAGGAAGTCGTTGCCTCTTTGAACATCAACAAAGGTGGGGTAAAGCAGCGCTTTACCACACGTAATCAGTTGATTGAAGGGCATCGAATTGAAATGCAGTTGGTGGATGGCCCCTTTTCAAGTTTAACCGGTGCCTGGGGCTTTAAGGCTCTGAATGAGACGGCTTGTAAGGTGAGCTTGGATCTGCATTTCGAAATATCTGGTTCTCTAACAAATTTGGCGGTAGGAAAGGTGTTTCAGCAAGTGGCGAATGCCATGGTTGATGCCTTTGTGAAACGGGCAGGAGAAGTGTATGGCGGATAAAATTCAAGTAGAAGTTGCTTATGCAACCCCGGAGTCGCAGGTTATTTTACCCGTGACATTGGAGGAAGGCGCAACCCTATATGACGCTGTTGTTCACTCGGGCATCGCTCTGCAATTTCCGGAGATTGATCCGGAGTCGGTTCCTATGGGAATTTATGGGAAAGCGGTCCGTAAACCTAAGGAGCAAGCACTTCAGAATGGTGAGCGGGTTGAGATTTACCGTCCTTTGAAAATTGATCCTAAAGCAGCTCGTGCGAACCGCGCTGCCAAGGCCAAGGCGAAGAAAGCGTTGGAGTCTTAGTTTTCAAACTGTCACATGAAAAAGGGAGCTCATGCTCCCTTTTTTGTGGGTGGTGAATATAGATAACCCCACAATTTCATATTGGTACTTTATATTGGTACCTTTACTTCATGTTTGTACTTTCAAAGATTTTATCGGCGTTTCCTTCGATAAAGCCCGAGAACTCTTCGCCATTTTCTAGCTGATACCGGCGAGCAAACTCGTAGAAACAGCTTGGGATTTCCTTGGTTCCTTCCTTAAAGTCAATCGGCCGTTTCTCTGCCAATGTCGAGGATTGTTCTAAGAACAGCTCAGGCGTGCCTTTAATTTTTCCACCCACGTCATTGAGTTGGAAACCTTGTTCTTCAAGGAAGGTATTTACGTCTTGAAGCGTATCAAAGCTATTCAGGGCGTTTACTTTCACCGTAAAGTGATTAGCCATGTAACCATAGACGTACATCCAGGCGGCGTACTCAGATTCTTGTCTCAAGGTTTCATAGGTTTCAAAGCTGATGTCACCCCAGGTACGACCGGAATGACAGAAGTTGGCGCTTTCCGGAAGATCTTTGTCTATGTTTGCGATAATTTGCTCTTCTACGATGCGTCTTAATGATTCTGAACACTCATTCAACTTGAGTTCGCTGATGAAGACTTTGGGTTGGCTGGGGTCTGCCTTATGTTCCAAATGGATGGCGTTCAGTTTCTTTTCTACAAACGTGTAGTGACCACATCGCTGGTAGCCTGCATCTTCGAAGGCTTTTGCGAGTTTGTCCAGGCCCACTTTAGGGTGTTGAAACGTTCGAAGGGCTATGTGATCGTTAATAACTTCAGGTTCACGCTCAGAAAATAGCGCATGGATTTTGGCTACGGCGGGGTTTAATTTAACGTACTGATTCCAAAGGTTTGTGAACAGGACTTCTGGGGACATAACTACCTCTGACCACTCGGACAATAAATTGAAAAGCAGAGTATAGTTGGATTTTTGAAGTTCGCCTGTAAAGCAATCAAGAGAAGTGTTGTGAAATTGTAAATCAGCCAAGGCCGTTTGTGGCCTTGGCGAAAAAGAAGGGCTTAGAAAGAAGAGCGATCAACAAACGGATCGTTTTTGCCTGACAATCCGTTCTTTAAGGCAATGCGCTGGTTTTTTCGGCCCAGTAAACGCATTTGGGTCCAGCGTTCCCATAACAAGGCTGTTACCGGGTTGGCTTTCCAGGTCTTGCGGAAAAGGAATTTGGTAGCGGAGATGGCATCCGGAGATTTTTCCGCAATGGTCTTGGCTAACTTGATGGCATCTTCCATGGGATTATCGCTGAGTTTACTGACAATGCCGTATTCGTAGGCTTCTTCACCTGAAAACTTACGTCCGGTCATGGTCAGTTCCTGAGCGATGTCGTAGCGCGTCAGGGTAGTTAGTGTGACAGTGCCGCTCATATCCGGGATCAGCCCCCATTTAATTTCCATTACGGACAAGCTGGAGTCAGGTCGGGCGATCCGGTAATCACTGCCCAACGCAATCTGTAACCCACCGCCAAAACAGTTGCCTTTTATGGCTGTAATGACTGGTACAGGGATATTTCGCCAGATTAACGCGACTTTCTGGAAATCGTTCCACTGAGTCCAAGGGAACTTAAGAAACAGTTGCGGAATCATACTTGGCTTTTTACTGACGGCTTTAAAATCGAGGCCGGCGCAGAAAGAATCGCCTTCGCCAGTAAGAATCACAGCCCGGATACTCTTGTCCCGTGTGATTTTTTTCGCGGTATCGATCAATTGCTTGAACATGGGAAGATCCAAGCCGTTGTGTTTCTCCGGTCGATTTAACGACACGTAGGCAATGTGGTCTTTAACGTCGAAGGTAACACGTGACATATCTGAAGTTGCCATAGCAAAGATTCCTGCATTTCGGTTTGATTATTTTATGGGAACTAATCAAACGGTTGTTTGAAAATCTGAGAGCATGATTTCAGAATTCATTCGAAAATACTAGAGCAGTGGCGTACTAAATGGCTTGTTATCATGTTTGAATTGAGGTTGTGCCTAGCAATTTCACGGGCAATTATTAGCAATTTCAAAGAGATAATTATTTAATAGGGGCTTCAAAAAAGTGTGCTGCTTAAATCTGTGATTAATCAGGGAGTGTTCAGTGCTTCATGACGGGCTAGGCTACACTTATCGGGGCATAGCTTAGGTGTTGCTTTATGGTTATGACGTGTTGAATCAGATGCCCACCCCATGAAACGGTTGGCTTAATGAGGGAGAGAATATGCTCACTATCTTGGCGAAATTGCTTAAATTACTGAATTCGGACCAGAACCCGAGTCACCTGGCGCTGGCGGTGTGTTTTGGCTTAGCAATTGGTTTGATGCCAGGATTTTCGGCGTTTCTGGTGATTTGGGTGATTTTGTTGTGTGTTCTCAAAGCCAATCTTACGCTGTTCTTTCTGGTTTGGGGGATCTTTGAAGGCGTCGCCTATGTGTTTGATCCGATGTTGCATCAGTTAGGTTATCAATTGCTGACTTCTGAGGGATTGAATGCGCTTTGGGCGGATATGATTCAATCCAGTTTTTGGAAATTGACCGCATTTAATAATTCTTTGGTGATGGGGGCGCTCATTGTTTCGCTGGTTTTGTTCGTGCCGGTGTACTTGTTGGTTTTATGGCTGGTGAAGTCGTATCGAGACAAAATTCAGACGTTCATTGAAAAGTGGAAAATTACCCAGATGCTCAAAGGCAGTAAGTTCTACCGAGTTTATCAATCCCTGGCTGGTGCATAAGGAGAGGCGCATGAAAGGTATGATTCGTTGGTCCGGTATTGGTGTTGCAGCCGTTATTCTGGTGTTGGCCTTCTTCTTATTGGAGCCCTTGCTTAAGCTGGTTATTGAGCAGGCAGGAACACGGGCGCTATCCACTAAGGTGTCATTGAAATCTGTGGATATTGGTTGGTCAGATAGTGCCTTATCACTCCATGGGTTAGAAATTGCCGATAAAGATCAACCGATGCGCAACGCATTGGAAGTTGATCAGATTGCTCTACAAATTAATGCGTTGGATGCGTTATCAGGTCATTTGGTGTCGGAGCAGGCTCGGCTGAATGGCATTCAGTTCAATACGCCCCGCTCGTCGTCCGGCGCTGTGGATCACATGGTTACGCTGGGGAACGTAGATGAGAAGGTATCATCGGCAGCCAGTGATCTCTCTCTACCTGGTTTGGATCTGCCCGACATGGATCAGCTGGTATCGAAAGAAAACTCCCTGACCTATCAACGATATGTTGCGCTGCGTGAATACATAGATGCTAATAAGGTTTCCTTTAAGCAACGTGTCGAGGCGCTGAAGGATGAGAAAAAGATTGAAGAGTACAAAGCGCGCTTCAAGGAAATAAAAGAGTCCAAGGGCTTTATGGGTAAATTACAGGCGGTGTCTAAAGCGAAAGAGCTTAAGAAAGACATCGATAAAGACCTTAAAGAGATCAAACGTCTGAGAAGAGATTTCGATCTGACGGTCAAAGAGATTCAACGTCGAGCCGAACAATTGAAGGACTCACCGAAAGAGGAAGCCGACCATTTGCTTGCGAAAGTCGGCGTCGAGGGGGGGACACAGAAAGTAGCTGAGGTTTTGTTTGGACCTGAAGTGAAAGGATATCTGCAACAATTAAAGTCATTTATGCAAAAGGGATCAGACGCAGTAGAAACGGAAACTCAACCTCAAACACCTGAACGCGGCAAAGGGTTGTTTGTGCAATTTTCCGAAGAGCGTAAGTTGCCTCTGGTGTGGTTCAAATTCGCACAAGTCAGTGGTGATTTACATGGTCTGGGGGTTCCCTTTAAGTTCAGCGGCGAAGCCACTCATCTGACTGATCAGCAAAAATTGACGCAACAACCGACGGCTGTGACTTTGGACTTGATCAATGAAAAGGTGAAGTCTGCCAATTTGGGCATAGTTCTGGATAACCGTAAGACTCAAACCTTGAGTATTGATTCTACAATCACCGGCTACCAAGTGGATGAAATGCCCGTGTCCGGCGACTTTACGTTAAATAAAGGATTGGCGGATTTAGTGGCTAAACTAAAGCTAAAAGACGAAGCCCTGTCTGGTACCTTGGATTTGGCGATACAGCAGGTGAGTCTGACCAGTACCGGCAGTTTGTTTGAGAAATACCCGTCGGCAAAAGAAGCGCTTGCGACAGTAGATGCGATTGACGCGAAAGCAACTCTGTCTGGTTCTCTTGATACGCCGGGTGTAGCCATTACTTCGAATCTTGATCGTGTGCTTAACAAAGTATTTGATAAGGCGATTGAAGGTCAGTTGGCTTCCTACAAATCAGAATTAACTCAGCGCCTGGAAACTATGCTGGATGAAGAAATGAAAGGCTTGAAAGGAGCAAAATCGGATTACTTATCTCTTTCTGATGATATTTCCGGTGCTGAAGGTGCATTGGACAAGATTTTGGGTGGATTGTAAGTAGATGAGTGACACTAGGTATCAAGTGTATTTAGCTGGGGAACTGTTTAGTTATAAAGCGCTAGCGGGAAATCAATTGCTGGCAGGAGCGATTGAGTCGCTCTCTGAGCAGCGCTACAAGATGCTTTTACCTCAATCAATTGAGATGCCTTCCGATCGTGCTAAAGACATTCGTAATGCGGATTATGCTGCGGTAATGGCCAGTGATTTGGTGATTGCTCAGTTTGATGGCACTGAACTCGATTCAGGAACGGTAGCCGAGTTTATGCTGGCAAAGCAATTGGATATTCCTGTGGTCTTGTTCCGTTCTGATTTCAGAAAGTCAGGAGATCAGGAAACGGGTGGGGATGCATGGAACCTGATGCTATCCCACTTTCCAAGAACTGAGTCCATTGCAGTGAACGCCATGGCCTTGTATCACCAAGCGGGAACACTGGCCTTGTATTTTGATAGATTGGCGGAGTTGCTGTTGGCAAAGCTTGATATTCTTGTTGAGAGCAAGCCGCTGATTGATATGAGCTGTGCTCAAGCGTTAGAAAGTTATCAACAGGCTTTGTTAAAGCTGGGTATGCCGGAATATTTTGAGCCAGCTGAATTGGAATCGCTTGTTCAAGCAAAGCAAGCCAAAGGGCTGCTCTAGGGAACCTTTGAACCAGTCCGCTCTAGCTCAGCGGGCGCTAGAAGCCTTGTCAGCCCGAAAACGTTAGAACAAGGCGAGCTTCGTAGAGAATGTCGAGACCTTTTCAAGAAGCTCAACACATAACGTGGTTACCAGTTCTAACGTTTTTAAAGCCCCGCCCTTCG
>JBFHTA010000162.1:0-8888 GCA_041590855.1 Pseudomonadales bacterium | reverse complement strand
GCCGAGCCAGCCACGCGTTTCTCTTTCACTTTCAGCAGGTTCGCCATAGGGCCATGAAATTCAACAACTCTCACGTCCAGACGCTTTAATTTGTCGCCGATGGAGAAGCCGTTCTGAATCGATATTGCGCCGTCGAGATTGATGAAGGTATCGCCATTCCAGCCGAGTTTTGATTGATAAGGTACATACAAAGAGTAGCCGGAGGTGTGAATGCGCCGATTGGTATCCAAATGACCCTTTGCGGTCATTGGATAGCGGCCCATGTTTAAACGCTCTTGTTTGTAACTGGCGGCAAAGGCACCGTCCACCTTGTAGGTTTCCAAATGATTTAAACACCGTTTCCAGGGTAAGGACAGGTATTGGATGTCGATATTCAGCTCTTTGGCCACCAGGTTTAGCAGTTCAATGTCGAGTCCACTGGATTCGCCGTTCTCATGCATTACCCAGGGGTAAGCGAGTCCGTTTTCGTGACAAAACAGTAATTGGGAGGGTTGGCTGGTGCTGGTTTGGCGCGTCTTATCCCTGGACGATGGTTGACGGGTTATCGTTTCTTCGGCATAAATCGGCGAGCCGATTAACACGTGTAGCCCAGTGAGTGCCAGCGCCCCATAGCAAAGAAATCGCAGAACGACGTTTTGTTTCATCCAATTTAGCCTGACTGTTTCAAATAAATAACTGCGTTTAAAAACATCTGCGTGATGAGTAACAAGTATAGGAAACCACAGACCGGCTAAGGTCAGACCTGTGCAAAACTCCGGTCAATAATGTGTACAAACCGACCTGTGGCGATGTTTTTAGGACGATGATTGGGTGTGTGGTTTTGGGGTAAGCGCGCCTGGGACAGTCTTCAGGCGCTAACCAATACAGGGCGTTGGACAGCTAAAGCAGGTTACCGTTTAGATCGGTGGCATTCAGCTGTCGGTTATCCGGGCCGTTGTCGGAGGTGTCCGGAATCCAAGGGGCCAGGCAATCGCGATCAGTAACGCACGGGTCTGTAAGGGCCTCCAGAAAGGCGACAATCTGATTCACTTCAGTGCCGTTTAGGCGAGGGTTCTCCGGAAAACGTGTGTCGTTATTGGCACGATCTAGCCCGAGTTTTTGTAATGCCAACAACGAGTTGGCTTCGGCTTCCGGGTAAAGATCTTCACAATTTGCGATGTCCTCAAATTGTGGCAGCTGACACCAACCTCCGTCGTCAAAGAAATCTATCACACGGTTCTGTGGATTAGTGTAGTGGCGAACGACCTCTTCCAGGGTTTGATAGGCACCCACATGACCGTAAGGAGCGGTGGTTGCGACATTCAGTAAGGACGGGGTTCTGAAACGATAGCGGTCGGCCGGGTCACCGGTTTCACGTTCACGACCAAAATCGTCGTTGTTTCCATCGCCTTTGCCGGGGCCGAATTGTGGGAAGGCCACCGTGTGGTGTTGTTCGTCTGAAAAGAGTTCGCCGTTATGGCATGCGCCGCAACCTGCGCCTCCGTCACTGACGCGGGTAAAGAACAAAATTGCGCCGGATTTTTGTTCTTCGGTAAGTGCATCGGTATCGCCGTCGAGGTAGTTACGCCAAGGGTTGTTCACGAACACCATCGAACGTTCGTATTCGCCAATGGCCTGGGCAATTCGGTCGAAGGTGACCAGGCTTTCGGCCTCCGATGTCACGCCAAAGGCGGTTTGAAACTCCGTCAGCCAGGCGTTGCTGGTGAGTTCGCCCTCACCTTCACCATAATCGCCGATGCGGGCGGCTAAATGATCACGAATGGCGTCGTTGGTGCTGCCGTTTTCAAAGTCGTTGGTTTTCATTTCTTCTGCCGAAGTGACAGGAAAGCGCGCTTGTGCTGCGGCCAGGTTGTCGCCAGCGTTGCTGTCTGCCAGGCCAAAATCGGTGTCCGGAGTGCGTATGCCGGACAAAGCTCCGTTGGCATCGTCTTCTTTACCCAGGCTTTCTACCCGGGAATCCCAGAATAATCCGGAATCCCAAAATCCGATATTGAACACCGTCGGCGCATTACGTGGTACTAGTGGTAAGTCGTCCTGATGAGTGCGGCCTTCGCCTAATTGGTCGGGATTCACTGCTTCAACACCCACCGGAAGCGAAAGGTCATCGCCTCCGCCCAAGACCGGGTGATGGCACGTGACGCAGGCGCTATCCAGCGCCCCGCCCAAGCTTTTACTGTAAAACAGTTTCATACCCAACTGAGCGACCGGGGACGAGATATCCGGAAGAGAGCGGGTATCCAGAGAGCTTTGATCTAGGTTCAATTCCTCTATCAGCGTCTGTAAGGACAGGTCATTAGCGGACAAGGTGTTGGTATCTTCCTGTACGACGCTGGTGTCGTCATCCGATGTGTTGTCTGAACTGCTGTCATCACTACTGCTGCCACTGCCTCCACCGCAGGCAGTTATCAGGCTTAATGTCAGCAATATCAGTGATGTTTTTTTAATAGTATGTATTGAGGCCGGATTGGTTGAGAGCATTTTAATCATTGTTTTCCCCTTCTGAGAGTCTGGCGCGCGCAACGGCGATATCCATGACTCTATGTAAAGAAGGTGCAGGAAAACGACAGGAAATGAGGAAAGACTGAGAAAGAAGTGTTGGTTTTTTGTACGAAAGTGCTTGCGTTTGATATTTGAACGGTGTTCAATTGGTTTTAAATGAACACTGTTAAATTGGTTGGGACAATGGCAAGACGCTTCGATCACAGTACAGAAGAAATCACCGAGATGACGCTTAACTGGGTGGCAGATTTTTTGACGACACAACCGGTAGAAAGCCTCAGCCTTCGTCAGGTGGCGAAAGGCATCGGCTACTCGCCGGGCACTTTGATCAATGTATTTGGCAGTTATTCGCTCTTGCTACTAAGAGTGAATGCAGACACACTCGATCGTCTGACGGACGCAATGACTCAGGCGATGACAGCAGAGTCCGACTCAGAAGCTCAGTTATACGCGATGGCAGATGCGTATTTGTCGTTTGCATTGCATAACAGACACATCTGGCGGTTAGTCTTTGAATTGAAACTGCCGGAGGAAGAAGCGCTGCCCGATTGGCAGCAACAACGCATTGATCAACTGCTGACAATGTTAAAGGGGCTTCTTCGATCTATGCATCCCTCCGCTGAAGATCTCGCTTTGGAGCAGACCGCGAGGGTCATTTGGGCCGGTGTTCACGGAATCAGTGTCTTGGCAGTGGAAGATAAGTTGTTTTCCCCGGCTGAATTAGACAACCGACACATGGTACAAACACTAATTAAACACTATCTGGCGGGTTGGCAATCCGCCGGACTGGAAATCTAAGGAGATGAACATGAAGGAACATGAGAACGGTCATCAGTCCGGTCAGTTTGATTTGTTGAAGACCCGACGCTTTCTCCCCTATTTTGTGACTCAGGCGTTAGGGGCGTTTAATGACAACATTTATAAAAATGCACTGTTGCTGTTTGTTGCCTTCGGTACCTTCAGTAGTCTTTCAGCGGAAGGCAGCGGGGTCGATAAAAACCTGATCAATAACCTGGCTGCCGGATTATTTATTCTGCCCTTCTTTATTTTTTCGCCGCTGGCAGGACAATTTGCCGATAAGTACGAAAAATCGCAACTGATTCGCAAGATCAAGTTGTTCGAGATAGTGGTGATGTCGCTGGCGTGTATTGCTATCTGGCAGGAATCGCTCACCGGGATGATTTTGCTGTTATTTGCCATGGGCACCCAGTCGGCCTTTTTCGGGCCGGTGAAGTTTTCTATCCTGCCTCAACACCTGAAGCGTGAGGAGCTGGTGGGCGGCAACGCCCTGGTTGAAACCGGAACTTTCCTTGCGATCTTATTAGGTACCATTCTTGCGGGCTACTTGGTCGATGCCACCGATGCCAAAGTCACTGTCTCTGTGGCTGTGGTAGTCTTTGCCATTCTGGGGTATCTGGCGTGTCGCAGCATTCCGAAAGGGGAAGCACCGTCACCGGAATTAAAGATCAACTGGAACCCGGCCACTGAATTAGTCGATGTTTGGAAACGTACCTTGGATAATCGTGCGGTGTATTTGTCGATTATGGCGATCAGCTGGTTTTGGTTTATGGGCGCCAGCTATCTCACTCAGTTTCCAAACTTCGCCAAAGAAGTATTGATGGGTAATGCACAGGTTGTGACCTTGTTGCTGACCCTCTTCTCTATTGGTATTGCACTGGGGTCTTTGCTATGTGAGCGCTTGTCGGGCCGAAAAATCGAACTGGGTATTGTGCCGATTGGCTCGATTGGCATGAGTGTATTTGGGTTGGATTTGTTCTTTGCCGTACCCTCGAACCCTCAGCCTGATGTAGGTGCACTCGCTTTCATTCAGAACCCGGATAACTGGCGTCTGATGATTGATTTATTGTTGTTGTCGGTGTCTTCGGGCTTATTCATCGTGCCACTTAACGCCTTGATCCAGCAACGCTCGGATGAGAAAGAACGCGCCCAGGTGATTGCTGCCAGCAATGTGTTTGGTGCGTTATTTATGGTGGCCAGTGCCGTGTTTGCCATTCTTTTCCTTAGCGTATTGGAGCTGACCATTCCTGAGTACTTCTTCGTTTTAGCGATTATGAACTTGGTGGTGGCGGGGTACATCTACAGTCAGCTACCGGAGTTTGTCCTTCGGTTCTGTATCTGGATTTTGTCTCATACCATGTACCGCGTATCCCATAAGAATCTGGATAATCTGCCAGACGAAGGTGCGGCGGTGATTGTGGCGAATCACGTCAGTTTTGTGGATGCCTTGTTGATCGCCGGAGCCTGTCGTCGTCCGTTGCGCTTTGTGATGGACAAGCCTATCTATGAAAGCAAAGGGCTGAACTGGTTCTTTAAGTTGGCGAAGACGATTCCGATTACCTCTGAGCGTCGTGACCCGGTGGCCTATCAGGCGGCAATGGATCAGGTCAGTGAGGCATTGGCCAATGGTGAAGTGGTGTGTATCTTCCCGGAAGGGCGTCTAACCCGCGATGGCGAGATTGATACTTTCCGCCGGGGCATCGAGTTGATCGTTGAACGTAATCCGGTGCCTGTGCTGCCTGTGGCATTGCGCGGCTTATGGGGCTCTTTCTTCAGTCATGGCAACGGCGCTGCACTGAAAAGCCCGCCAAAACGCTTTTGGTCGAAAGTCGATATATGGGCTGGCGAGTTAGTGGCAGCTGAACAGGTATCGGCTCCAGAGCTGGAACAAACGGTAAAAAGTTTGCGTGGCGAGCTGGCGTAATCTTGCTTGCACGTGATCTTGTTGACTTGGCGGATGCCGAGTCAACCTGAGTTCCCCTTTTTATGTTTCAACGAGCACCTGTGGCTACTTATGCAAACTGGCCCAGGTGCATTTCAATCGCCTGATGTAGCGATTCCATTTTAAAGGGTTTGGATATAAAGCCGACCATACCTACCTCAAAACAGGCCTGTTGACTCTCAATGGTGCTGTTGGCCGTTAGCGCAATGATGGGCATAGAATAGCCGAGTTCCCTGATTTCCTGAGTAGCTTGAATGCCATCTTTCTCGGGCATTTGCAAATCCATCAGAATCAAATCGAAGTGGTCTAGTGTCACGGCTTTTACTGCCTCATCGCCGTTACTGGCCAGGGTCACATGCAACCCCAATTTGGTCAGCATACGATTGGCGATTTTCTGGTTTACCAAATTATCTTCAACCAATAATACCTTGCCTTTTAACTCGGACGGCGCCGGGAAGGCAGTTTCAATGGCTTGTGGTTGATGCTCGTGTTTGGCCGGAATGTAGGGAATCGACAGAGTAAAAGTACTGCC
The DNA here is from genome assembly GCA_041590855.1 of Pseudomonadales bacterium. GTDB lineage: Bacteria > Pseudomonadota > Gammaproteobacteria > Pseudomonadales > Litoribrevibacteraceae > Litoribrevibacter. The sequence continues at coordinate 3,117 of JBFHTA010000162.1, read as the reverse complement.
CTTGTTCACTTCACTGGTAAGGGTGAGTTCGCCACTCAGGATTTCCGCCAGTTTTTTACTGATGGCCAAGCCCAGACCGGAGCCACCGAAGCGGCGACTGATGGAGGAATCTTCCTGCCCGAATGGTTGGAAGATGGCTTCCCGTTTGTCCGGAGAGATGCCAATGCCGGTGTCTTCAACCCGGACGCTTAAGGTGTCAGCCTGAACTTTCAGCGTAACAGTGACCGAGCCTTGTTGTGTAAACTTGATCGCGTTACTGATCAGATTCAGCAAGATTTGCCGCAGCTTGTTCGGATCACCGATGATCATTAAGGCTTCAGTGGTTGGTGCGAGCTCTTCCGGTTCAAACCGGAACGTCAGGGTCAGTTGCTTATGCTTAGCTTGAGCGTTGTAAATAGACGTGACCGACCGAACCAGGCCCAGAGCGTCGAACGGCACTTCTTCCACAACATGGCGTTCGGACTCCATCCGGCTGTAATCGAGTACATCGTTGATTTGGGCCAATAACGCCTCGGATGACTGTTCCAGTGTTTTCATCAGGTCCTTGCAGTCCTGCACATCGTCATTGGCTCGCATCAGTTGGATACTGCCAATGATGCCATTTAACGGAGTCCGGATTTCGTGGCTCATATTGGCCAGGAATTGGCTCTTTGCCTCACTGGCTTTCTCTGCGGTAATGCGTAGTTGTTTGCTGCGCTGAAACTCCCGGTAAAGCACCCATGTCAGCACAAAAATCACTAAACCCAGAGCGAGAATCAGTAAACGTGTGATTTTGTAGGTATCGAGTACCTGATTGGAGACTTCATGGAAACTCTGGTAGCTGCGCTGAAATATCTCGCGGATGCGGTGTTTGTATTCTTGTGTCCATGCGTGATTCACTGGTTGAAAGCGACGGGCAAATTCCGGTGTCATGCGATACAGTTCAGCCTCATGCTCATTCAGGTAGTCCTGAATGTTTTTAAGGTAGCGATATGAGGTTTGGTCGTATTTCTTAAGGTCTTGCCCTGCAACCCCACCAACCAGAATATCGGTTCGGTTCCACAGCAGCTCGACTTTAAAAACGGCTTCTGAACGCGTGTCATCATTGGTGACATGGATGTATTGAATTAATGAACTGTTGAGCCGCTCCAGTTCCAACTGAAACTGCGATAGGTGCCAAGGCCGGTTATCGGTGATTTGATCTGAAAATTGATGAATTTCATTGGAAATACGAACAAAAATTACGGTCAGCCACAGAGTGACTGTGAACAGAATCAGAAACCAGAAATTGATAAAGTTAAAACGTTTCATAAAGAGACAGCGCTTCGAAGCCGTTAATCTGGTGTCATTGGAAAGAGATTTCGATCATTTGCCAGATCGACCAATCTTGGTATTTTCGTTCAATCAAATCCGGTTGCCTGCTCCACGGAAAGATAATCCAAAAGGGGCCTTTATTTCTGACCTTCATGGGTTCACCGTCAACATGAGAAACAATAAATGCCCCGGCTGATAACGCCTGATGCAGATTGATCTCTACTTGATAGTCGTTGAGTGCCCGGGCTTTGGCGGTGGTGGCGCTGATTTGATAATGCGCTAATAAATCGGCCAGACTGATGCCGGAATAGACATTGGGCTGATCGGTCCATGGAGTGACTGTGGTTAAGGAGCTGCCTGTTAGTTCTTTCAGCTCGTCTTGCGATAACTTGTACTCGTTATTGGCTGTTTTGATGGTCAGTTCATATCCGTGCCCCCACACACTGAACAGCGCGGCGATCATCAACAGACAGAGACGATGTAACCATGATGTGTTCATCGGGGGGTAACTCATGGCGCGCTCCTTACTGTAGACATTGAATGGGCGAGTATGGTTTCTGTGAATGTATCGGGTTGATGCAGAAACCATTTAACACTGCGTAGTTAAATGAGTATATAAAAAAATCCGGCATTAGATGAATTTAATCAGGTACCCGGCAGGCAGTTTAGCATGACATCGCGAAACCAGCGGTGTTCTGCAGGCTTGTGTTGGCGTTGGTGCCAGATCATTTTGTAAGAAAAGGAAGGAGCCTCCAATTCTTTGGGCAATGGCAATGCGACCAACCCCATACGATCAAAGACATTTTCCCCAAAGCCTTTACCTCCTAGCATAATATAGTCGGTGGCTTGAAGTGTGAGAAAGGCGCTGTTCAGATTGTGGGTTTCCATGACAATGTGGCGCTTTCTTCCAAGCTTTTCCAGTGCTTCCCGGTCTTTTTGATGAGTGTCGTTGAACTCGGCCACCACCATTTTGATAAAGGAATACGACAGGTACTCATCCAGACTGATCTGCTCTTTCTGTGCGAGTGGATGCCCCTTGCGTACCAGTGCACACGGGGTAATTTGGGTCAGTGTGTGCTGATAAAAGTTAGCGCGTTCGATGTCGACGATGTTGATTGCCAAATCCAGGTTGCCAACGCTGAGTTCGTCCATGCTGTCTTTTGTCCAGGGGACAATCTGAATCTTTACATTCGGCGCTTCCTGGCTGAGTCGCTTCATCAGTACCGGGCAAATCCGGGCTGCCAGTGTGTCCATCAACGAAATACGGAAGGTTCGATCACACAGGCTTGGGTCAAACTCCGGCGGGTCGAGCAACTGTTTGAGTTGTTCCAGCGTATCGTACAGTGTCTCTCTGAGAGAAAGTGCGCGCTCAGTGGGCTGAATACCATGGGGCGTCCGGAAGAACAAATCCTCACCAAACATGTCTTTTAAGCGAGCCATCATTTTACTCATGGCTGACTGAGTGACGTACATTCGCTCGGCCGCCCGCGACACATTTTGCTCTTCCAGCAACACTTGAAATGCCACTAACAGTTTGATGTCGTATCGAGCCAGATCTTCGAGTTTCATGGTGGTGGTTTTGTTGTGTAAGTATTTACATTAAAGGTTCAAAGTGGTCGCTAGTCTATCACTCTGCATCAGAGGGTGTTAATCAGTTCTATGTGATAGTTTTTAAGTCATCTTTTAGCAGCGGATACCAAAGGTCAACGAAACGTTCCGGAGAATTATTAATCGAATCAGTTACTTTGAATGACTGTTGATCGGTTAGATAAGTTTTTAGTGGGGTGATAAAGGGGCTGGGTGGAGTGGTGTAATTGATTCAGG